>NZ_JBMDWU010000315.1:0-14367 GCF_048594385.1 Micromonospora sp.
ACCAGGTCGTCCTCCAGGCTGACGAAGAAGACCGAACCGCCCGGGTCGCCCTGCCGGCCGGCCCGACCACGCAGCTGGTCGTCGACCCGGCGGCTGTCGTGCCGGCCGCTGCCGATCACGTAGAGGCCGCCGAGTTCGGCCACCCGCTCCTGGTCGACCTGCTCGCTGCCGCCGAGCCGGATGTCCACGCCCCGGCCGGCCATCTGGGTGGAGACGGTCACCGCGCCGTACGCGCCGGCCTCGGCGATGATCGCCGCCTCCTCGTCGTCGTTCTTGGCGTTGAGCACCACGCACGGCACCCCGGCGGCCTGCAGGCCGGCGGCGAGCCCCTCGGACTCCTTCACGTCGAGGGTGCCGACCAGCACCGGGCGGCCCGCCTCGTGGCAGCGCCGGATCTCGTCGATCAGCGCCTCCTCCTTCTCGGCCCGGGTCGCGTAGATCCGGTCCGGCTCGTCCTCGCGGACGCAGGGGGTGTTCGGCGGGATCACCGCCACCTCGAGGCCGAAGAACTCGCGGAGCTGGTCGCCGACCAGCACCGCGGTCGCCGTCATGCCGCACAGCTTGGGGTAGAGCGCGATGTACGCCTGCACGGCGATGGTGCCCAGCACCTCGCCCTCGGCGGTGGCGTCCAACCCCTCCTTCGCCTCCACGGCGGCCTGCAGGCCGTCGGGCCAGCGACGGCGCTGGGCGACCCGGCCGCGCATCTCGTCGATCAGCTCCACCGAGCCGTCACGGACGATGTAGTCGACGTCGCGGTGCAGCAGGGCGTGCGCGTGCAGCGCCACGTTCACCGCGGAGAGCTGGCCGACGTGCTCGGTGTCGTACAGGTCGATGCCGCCCAGCTTGGCCTCGACGGCGGCCAGCCCCTCGGTGGTGAAGGCGACGCTGCGGCCGTCCTCGGCGACCGTGTAGTGCCGGCCCTTGCGCAGGCCGCGCACGAGCGCGGCGGAGGCGTGCACCGGGTCCTGCTCGCCGGTGGTCGAGCCGGCCAGCACCATCGGCACCCGGGCCTCGTCGATCAGGATCGAGTCGGCCTCGTCGACGATGGCGGTGGCAAGCGGCGGCTGGACCCGGTCGGCGATGTCGGTGACGAGCTGGTCGCGCAGGAAGTCGAAGCCGGCCTCGCTGACCGAGACGTAGGTGACGTCGCAGCCGTACGCGGCCCGCCGCTCGGCCGGGGTGGAGGCCTCGTTGACCCAGCCCACGGTCAGCCCGAGCAGCCGGTAGACCGGCGTCATCCACTCGGCGTCCCGGCGGGCCAGGTAGTCGTTGACGGTGAGCACGTGCACCGGCCCGTTGCCCAGCCGGACGTGCCCGTAGGCGGCGATGGTGGCGGTGAGCGTCTTGCCCTCACCGGTGGCCATCTCGGCGACCTTGCCGGACAGCAGCGCCATCGCGCCGAGCAGCTGCACGTCGTACGGCCGCTGGTCGAGGCCCCGGCGGGCGGCCTCGCGGCCGACGGCGCAGATGTCCACGTACTCCGTGGCGGCCCCGGCGGCCTCGGTCAGCGCGTCGTCGTCGAGCGCCGACAGCTCTTCCTCACGCGCGGCGACCCGCGGCAGCAGCTTCTCCAGCGGAGCCAGGTCGACCGTCGTCCCCGGGCGCTGGAGGAACCGGCGGAACCTGCTCTTCAACCGTTGCGACACACCCATGAGCGGCAACGGTACGCGAATTCGGCCGCAAACGGCTGCCCGGTCTGTCCGACACGGCCCCGGTGTTCGGTCACCGGCACGTCCGGGCAGGTCGAGGGGGGTGTCGCCGAGCGTCGTCGGGAAGCCGTCGGGCGGCCGGTCGACCGGGGCGCGGGCTGACCGACGTCGATGATCAAGGGGGACCGCTCCCCCGGGGCCGGTGGCCGGTCTCCTCCGCACGGCGCCGGCCCGCCGGACGGGGTGCGGCCGCTCCCGCCGGGCTCAGGGGGTGAGGACGACCTGGAGTTCGTGGCGGCGACGTCCGGCCAGGTCGGTGAGGAGCGCGGGGGCGTCCGCGAACGGGACCACGGCCGAGATCAGGTGCGCGCGGACCAGGTCGCCGTGCCGGCGCAGCAGGTCGATCGTCTCGGCGGAGAGCCGTTCCCGGTCCCAGGTCGGGGCGAGACCTCGCGGCACCCGGCCGATCTGGGCGCAGCGCAGCGTCAGCCCGTTGTGGTGGAACTCCTCGCCGAGCCGGACGGCGTCCGCGCCGCCCGGGTAGAAGGCCAGGTCGACCACCGTGCCCTGGGGGCGCAGCAGGCGCAGCGCCAGGTGCAGCGCGTGGTCCTGGCCCCGGCACTGGAACACCACGTCGGCCCCCCGGTCCCCGGCGCCGTGGTTCCACCGCGTCTTGAGCACCACCGCCGCGTCGTCGGCGCTCGGGTCCAGGGTCTCCAGCCCGAGGGCCTCGGCGACCTGCCGGCGCTGCGGCGTGGGGTCGACCACCACCACCGAGGCGGCCTCGTGACGGCGGGCGAACAGGGCGGTGAGCAGGGCGACCACGCCGCCGCCGACGACCGCCACCCGTCGGCCGCGCACCCCGTCGCCGAGGGTGCGCACGCCGGCGCCGTACAGGTCGGCGGCGGCGTGCAGCAGCCCGTTGGCGCAGATCGGGCCCATGTGCGCCACGTAGACGCCGAGCATCGGGTCGACGTCGTCGGGCAGCGGCACGAACCGTTCGGCGAGCGGGTCGGCGACGTACCCGCTGCGGTGGCCGTACGTCATCGCGCCGACGGTGCCGACGGCGATCGCCGGGGTGCGGCTCTGCACCACCTCGGCGACCTGCATGTAGCCGAGCCGGGTGACCGGGTACGGGGTGCCGGCGGTGCCCGGCCGGAACAGGCCGAGGCCGGGGTCGAAGGTGACGGTGAGGTGGGGGTTGGTGCCCTTGACGAAGCTCAGCTCCGTCCCGGCGGAGACCCCGCTGTAGCGGGTCCGCACCCGGATCATGCCCTCGCGCAGCTCACCGGCGTCCTGCTCGGCCAACGCGACGCGCCCCGGGCCGTCGACCACGACCACCGTGTCACGCATCGACGCCCACCCCCGTGGGCGCGCCGGGCCGGCCGTCGGTGGTCGGCGTGAGCGCGGCCGGGCCGGTGGGCAGGCTGACGCCGCGACCGGTCCGGGCGCTCTGCGCGAGCGCGACCGCCAGGCGTTGGGTGCGCAGCGCCTCCGCGTACGGCACCCGGATGTCGTCGCCGACCCCGGTCACCGCGTCGACGAAGGCCCGGTCGACGGCGACCCGGGCGGCGTCGGGATCGGCCGGGAGGTGGCGTTCCCCGTCGGTGTCCCGGACGGTCAGGCCGTCCTCGGTCAGCGAGAGGGCCAGCCCGTCGGCGAGGATCTCCAGTCCGGCCCGGTGCTTCCAGCCGAGCACGCAGGCGGCGGCGAGGGTGCCCACCGCGCCGGAGGCGAAGCGCAGCGTGGCGGCGGTCACCGAGTCGATGTCGGCGTCGTCGACCGGGGGTGGGTTGCCGTCGCCGTAGGCGGTCACCTCGACGGCCTCGCCGACCAGCACCCGGGTCAGGTCCAGGACGTGGGCGGCCTGCTCGACCACCGGGCCGCCGGAGCGGTCCCGCACCGCCCACCAGGCCACCGGGGGCACCTTGTCCAGCCAGGCCCCGTTGACCATCCGCACCGGACGGTCGGCGAGCAGTTCACGGGCCTGCGACACCACGTGCAGGTAGCGCCAGTGGTGCCCGACGGCGGTGAGCAGTCGCCGCTGCTCGACCAGGGCGGCGATCCGTTCGGCGGTGTCCAGGTCGACCGCGACCGGCTTCTCCACGAACATCGGCACCCCGGCGGCGATGACGGTCTCCTCCACCGGCCCGTGGGCGAACGGCGGCACGCAGACGTAGACCGCGTCGGGGCCGGCGGCCAGCAGGTCGTCGACGTCGGCGAAGGCCCGGGTCGAGTGCGTGTCGGCCAGCCGGGCGGCGGCGGACCGGGTCACGTCGGTGACCCCGACCAGTTCGACGTCGGCGAAACTCCCCAGCACGCGGGCGTGACGTTGCGCCACCCCACCGGCCCCGACCAGCCCCACCCGACACGTACGCATACCCTCGGCCCTCTCGACGCGGTCAACCACCACCGCGCACAGCACTGCCCCGGCGCGGCGGGGCGAAACCCCGGCGGTCACCGCAACACAGCGTTCATCTGCCGGGAACCGGCCGGTGGAGCCGCCGTGATCAAGCTGTTAGGGAATATCCAGTTAACGAATGTGCAGAGACGGGAAAACCAAGTCTGCGTTTTCCGCCATGGATCTGGGGGTTTGCCAGTGCGGGACACAGAACCGATCGTCTCCCCTGTCGTGGAGGCATGGGCCACCTACCGGACGACGTCGGCGCAGGACTGGCCCACGCGACGGCTGATCAGAGCCAAGGGGGAGAACCGGGTCAGCGTGGTGCTGCCCGCCCGGAACGAGGAAGCCACCGTCGGGGCGATCGTCTCGACGATCCGGGAACACCTGATGGACCGCGTCCCCCTGGTCGACGAGTTGATCGTGGTCGACTCGCGGTCGACCGACCGCACCGCGCAGGTGGCCCGGGCCGCCGGCGCGGAGGTGGTCGGCCAGGACGAGATGACCCGGGGGCTGCCCCGGCTGACCGGCAAGGGCGACGCGCTCTGGGCCGGCCTGGCCGCCGCCGAGGGCGACGTCGTCGCGTTCGTCGACGCCGACCTGCGGGAGTTCCGGCCGCACTTCGTGACCGGGCTGATCGGCCCGCTGCTGGTCGACCCGTCGGTGGAGTTCGTGAAGGGCTTCTACCACCGGCCGCTGGTCGGCGCGACCAGCGTGGAGACCGACGGCGGCGGGCGGGTGACGGAGCTGATGGCCCGGCCGCTGCTGAACCTGTTCTGGCCGGAGCTGGCCGGTTTCGTGCAGCCCCTCGCGGGCGAGTACGCCGGCCGGCGGGAGGTGCTGGAACGGGTGCCGTTCGTCACCGGTTACGGGGTCGAGACGGCCATGCTGATCGACCTGCTGGAACTGGTCGGCCTGGACGCGCTGGCCCAGGTCGACCTGGGCGAACGCAAGCACCGGCACCAGGACACCGCAGCCCTGGGCCGGATGTCCGCGCAGATCATGCACACCGCCTGGGCGCGGTTGCAGCGGCGGGGCTGGGCCGCCCCGGGCACCAGCCCGGGTGCGCTGCTCACCCAGTTCCGTCGGGGCGGCTCGGAGGCGCTGCCGAATCTCGACCGGGAGGTCGTCGTCAACGACGTCTCGGTGCAGGAACGCCCGCCCCTGGCCGAGCTGCGGCCCCGGCTGCCGCGCCGGCGGGTCGCCGCGTGACGAGGCGTCGCGCCGGCGGCAGCGCCACCCGACGCGCGGGGTCGAGACCCGCCCGGGACCCCGTCCGTCCCGAGAGGAAGTCCCGACCATGAGCCTCACCGTGCTGATGAACGCCGGCCCGTGGCTGTCCGTGCCGCCACCCGGCTACGGCGGCATCGAGAACGTCGTCGCCACCCTGGTGCCGGAGCTGCGCCGGCTCGGGGTGCGGGTGGTGCTCGCCTCGGTGGGGTCGAGCACCCTGCCGGTGGACGAGAAGTTCTCGGTCTTCGACGACGGGCAGTTCGCGGCGCTGCAACGGCCGTACAACCAGGTGTGCGGGGTGTCCCAGGCACACCTGGCCGGGGTGGTCCGGCAACTGCACGGCCGCGACGACGTCGATCTGGTGCACGACCACGTGGAGGCGGTCGGGCTGGCCACCCTGGCGGCGATGGGGCCGGACGCCCCGCCGGTGCTGCACACCCTGCACTGGGACCTCGCCAAGCACCCCGAGCTGTACGGCACCCTCGACGGTGGGGCGCGGGTACGGGTCAACGGCGTCTCCGCCGCCCAGTTGGCCCGCGCGCCCCGGGCGCTGCGCGAGCACGCGGTCGGGCACGTGCATCTGGCGACCCCGCTGGCGGTGCACGCCGACCGGGCGCCCCGGCCGGTGAAGGGCGACCACACGGTCATCCTGGGCCGGATCAACCCGGGCAAGGGGCAGGACGTCGGTGCCCGGCTGGCCCGGCGCACCGGGGTGCCACTGGTGCTCGCCGGCCCGGTCGGGCCGTACCACCGCCCGGCGGACCTGGCGGCGGCGGGCGACGGGGCCCGGCAGAACCCGGACGTACGGTTCTTCTACGACGAGGTCGCCCCGCACGTCGACGGGGACCTGGTCCGCTGGGTCGGCACGGTGGCCGGTCGGGAACGCGACGACCTGCTGGCCGGAGCGCGGGCGGCGCTGTTCCCGCTGCGGTGGGAGGAGCCCGGCGGGACGGCCGTGGTGGAGTCGCTGGCGCTGGGCACGCCGGTGGTGGCGACCGCCCGGGGCTGCCTGCCCGAGTTGGTCGACCACGGGCGGACCGGACTGCTCACCGACGACGAGGACGAGCTGGGTGAGCTGCTGCTGGCGGCGCGACGGCTCGACCCGGACGAGTGCCGCCGGGAGGCCGCCGCCCGGTTCACCCCGGCGGTGATGGCGCAGCGCTACGTCGCCCTCTACGAGACGGTCCGCGCCGCCGCCCGGGTGCCCGAGCTGCGGGCCGCCTGAGCCGGCCGGGCCCGGGGACGGCCCGGCACCGGGACCGTGGGCGACACCGCCCACGGTCCCGGTTTCGTCCCACCGGGCCCCGGGTACCTGGCGGTTCTCCCCAGCACCACGAACGGAATCGAGGGGCCGATGGTCAGCCGGATCACCTGCGAGGTCAGCGACGCGTCACCGGTGACCGTCGTACGCCTCGCCGGCGCGCTCGACCTGGGCACCATGCGCACCGTGCACACCGTGTTGGACCGCTGCCTGACCACGTTGCCGGACGCGCTGGTGGTCGACCTGGGCGGGGTGACCGTCGCCGACCGGCTGGCGCTGTCGGTGTTCGCCGCCACCGCCCGGCAGGCCGCCGACTGGCCGGCCGTGCCGATGGTGCTCTGCTCTCCCCCGCCGGACGCCGCGGCCTGGTTGGCCACCTCCACCACCTGCCGGGTGGTGCCGGTGCGGCAGGACTGCGCGGAGGCCACCCGGTGGGCCGGGGCGAGCGCCGCGCCCCGGTTGCGGGCCCGGTTGGAGCCGGCGGCGGGGGCCTGCCGGCGGGCCCGTGAGCTGGTCGGCGACGCGTGTTCCCGGTGGAACGTGCCGCACCTGGTGGAGCCGGCGTCGCTGGTGCTCAGCGAGCTGGTCGGCAACGTGGTCCGGCACGCCCACACCCCGATGCGGATCACGTTGACCCTGCACCAGCCGTACCTGCGGGTGGCCGTGGCCGACGGCAGCCGGACGGCGGCCCGCGCGGCCAGTCCGGACCTGTCCGCCGAGGGCGGCCGGGGGCTGCTGCTGATCCGGGAGATGGCGCAGCGCTGGGGCAGCTCCCCGCTGGCCGACGGCAAGGTGGTGTGGGCACTCCTGCCGGCGAATTGACCGAAATTCCCCCTGTCGCCTGGTTACATGGGCGGAGGGCGGGTAGTCGCGCCCGTCCTTTCTGTCGTCACGACGGGGTGAGAGAGCCATGCCCAGACGGGTAACCACGGAGCCCGCACGAGACCGGGGGCCGGCCATCCTCGCCCCGGCCCGGTTCGGCGGCTTTCCCGGGCCGGTCCGCCCGGCGCTGCCCGGCAACAAGCTGCTCCGGCTGCTCGGCACCACCGACGCCAAGCAGATCGGCCTGCTCTACCTGGCCACGTCGTTCGTGTTCTTCCTGATCGGCGGGGTGCTGGCCCTGCTCATCCGGGCCGAGCTGGCCCGGCCCGGAATGCAGTTCCTCTCCCCCGAGCAGTACAACCAGGCGTTCACCATGCACGGCACGATCATGCTGCTGCTCTTCGCCACCCCGTTGGTGTTCGCCTTCGGCAACTACATCGTCCCGTTGCAGATCGGCGCCCCGGACGTGGCGTTCCCCCGGCTCAACGCGTTCGCGTACTGGCTGTACCTGTTCGGCGGGACCATGGTCGTCGGCGGCTACCTCACCCCCGGCGGCGCGGCCGACTTCGGCTGGACGGCGTACAACCCGCTCAGTGACACGACCCACTCCCCCGGCGTCGGGGCGAACCTGTGGGTGGTCGGGCTGGTCGTCTCCGGACTGGGCACCATCCTCGGCGCGGTCAACCTGATCACCACCACGCTGACCCTGCGCGCCCCCGGCATGACCATGTTCCGGATGCCGATCTTCACGTGGAACATGCTGCTCACCGCCGTCCTGGTGATCCTGGTCTTCCCGCTGCTGGCCGCCGCGCTGCTGGCGCTGGGGGCGGACCGGCTGCTCGACGCGCACGTCTACGACGCGGGCACCGGCGGGCCGATGCTGTGGCAGCACCTGTTCTGGTTCTTCGGCCACCCCGAGGTCTACATCGTGGCGCTGCCGTTCTTCGGCATCATCACCGAGATCATCCCGGTGTTCAGCCGCAAGCCGATCTTCGGTTACACCGGGCTGGTGCTGGCCACGGTCGCGATCACCGTGCTGTCGATGACCGTGTGGGCGCACCACATGTTCGCCACCGGCCAGGTGCTGCTGCCGTTCTTCAGTTTCCTCAGTTACCTGATCGCGGTGCCCACCGGGGTGAAGTTCTTCAACTGGATCGGCACCATGTGGAAGGGGCAGCTCACCTTCGAGACGCCGATGCTGTTCGCCATCGGGTTCCTGGTGACCTTCCTGCTCGGCGGCCTCACCGGGGTGCTGCTGGCCAGCCCGCCGGTGGACTTCCACGTCACCGACTCGTACTTCGTGGTGGCGCACTTCCACTACGTGCTGTTCGGCACCATCGTCTTCGCCGCCTTCGGCGGGGTGTACTTCTGGTTTCCCAAGATGACCGGCCGACTGCTCGACGAACGGCTCGGCAAGCTGCACTTCTGGACCATGTTCGTCGGCTTCCACGCCACCTTCCTGGTGCAGCACTGGCTGGGCGACGAGGGGATGCCCCGCCGGTACGCCGACTACCTGCCCGGCGACGGCTTCACCACGCTCAACATGATCTCCACGGTCGGCTCGTTCGTGCTCGGCGCGTCCACCCTGTTCTTCCTCTACAACGTGTGGAAATCCTGGCGGTACGGCGCGCTGGTGACCGTCGACGACCCGTGGGGGTTCGGCAACTCCCTGGAGTGGGCCACCACCTGCCCGCCGCCGTTGCGCAACTTCGACCGGATGCCCCGGATCCGCTCCGAACGCCCCGCCTTCGACGCCAAGTACGGCCCGCTCGTCGCCGACCTCGGCCGGGACCTGCCGCAACGCACCACCCGGCCGCCGCAGGAGTTGCACGACGAGCTGCGCCACGAACGGCACGTCCCCGAGTCGCCGGCGGCCGAGGGCGCGCACGGGGCCCGGGAGGCGGTGGAGTACCAGCCCGCCCCGCAGTCGGGTGCCCGCCCGGTGGTGGTGCCCGAACCGGAGCAGGTCCGCCGCCCCGGCTTCGCGCACTCCGACGCCCCGCAGGACGACGGCCCGGGTGGCGCGAACCCCGACACCCCCGAACGGTGGCGGCACCCGCACGGCACGGACGACGACGACCCCGAACAACGCTGACCCGGGACGGCTCTCGGGCCGGCACCCCCGTGCGGGGGTGCCGGCCCGACGTTCGTCCTCCCGCCGACCGGAGCCGGGGTCAGGCGTCCACGGTGGCGGGCAGGCCGGCGGCGGCCAGCGAACGGCGTACCGCCGGCTGGACCCGGGTCAGCCGCAGCGGCACCCCGGTGCGCAGGGCGGCGTCCCGGCCGGCCACCAGCGCGGCGATGCCACCGGCGTCCACGCCGCCCGCGCCATCCAGGTCCACCACCAGTTCGCGGGGCTGCCCGGCGACCGCCTCCAGCATCATCCGGCGCAACTGGTCCGCGCCGTCGCGGTCGATCTCGCCCCCGACCTCGACGACCGTCCGCTCCGCGGTGCGTTTGACCGCGATCCGGTTCCGGCCGGTGTCCGCCTCGGCGGCGCCGTTGCACCACGGCGGCGGGGTGTCGGCGAGCATCGCCTGACGCAGCCAGGTCAACGCCCGCGACAGCAGCCGGGACACGTGCATCTGGGAGATGCCGAACCGGGCGGCGATCTCCGCCTGGGTCTGGTTGCCGTAGAAGCGCATCGCCAGGATGCGCCGCTCCCGCCAGGGCAGCCGGTGCAGCAGCCCGCTGACCGTCACCCGGTCGTCCACCGACTCCAACGCGTTGTCCGACTCGCCGACCAGGTCACCGAACTCGGCGGAGCTCTCCCCGCCGACCGGCGCGTTGAGCGAGGCGGGGCTGTAGCCGGCCGCCGACTCCAGGGCGGCGAGGATCTCCTCCTCGGGCGTCTCCAGTCGGGCCGCCAGCTCGGCCACGCTCGGCGCGCGGGACAGCTCGCTGGTCAACGCCGAGGTGGCCTGTCCGACCTCCAGGATCAGGTCCCGCAGCCGGCGGGGCACGTGCACCCCCCAGGTGCGGTCCCGGAAGTGCCGCTTGATCTCCCCGACGATTGTGATCGCCGCGTACGCGGTGAACGAACCCCGCTCGGGGTCGTAGCGGTCGACGGCGTTGACCAGGCCGAGCCGGGCCACCTGCTCCAGGTCCTCCAACGGTTCACCCCGCCCCCGGTAGCGGCGGGCCAGCCGGCCGGCGAACGGCAGGGCGAACCGGACCAGGTCCTCACGGGCCTCCCCCCGGCGCTCCGGTGGCAGGCCGGCGATCCGCGCGGCGTACGCCAGTGCGGCGGCGTCCAGGTCCTCCAGGCCTCGCTCGGTCGGAGGTGGTGTGGTCGTGGTGGTCTGTCCGAACATCCGCGCCTCCCTCAGGAAGGTCCCCCGCCCGGATCGGGCCGGTCGGGCGCGTGGTGGCACCACGCACCGGGTCGGAAGTGGGGTTTCACGTGCCGCGCCGGGATCACCGGACGCGGGCGGGCGACGACCGGTCGCCACGCGGCGGACCGTCGCGGCGGGCGGTCCTCCCGCTCCCCAGGTACTCAATCACGCGTCCCCGGGTTCGCGAGGATGTTTCGGCGTGCCGGGTCCGGCCGGGCGGCGCGGACACCCCCGGCGTCCCCTTTCCGGGCGACCGGCCGGCCGTCTTCGGCCCGGCCGCGTCGTGGGACCGGGGCCGGTCAGGACACGGTGAGCCCCAGTGGCGCGCCTGCCTCGCGGAGCCCGGCCAGCGCGTCACCGACGCTCAGCGGCGGCGGCGTCGGCAGGTCGTACGGCTGGCCGCGCAGCACCTCGGTGGCCCGCCGGGTGGCCACCGACGCCACCGGGTAGCCCCGGGCGGCGGTCCGGTCCAGGGCCCGCCGGCGACGGCCGAACGCCGCCACCGCCAGCCACTGCGGCAGCCCCGCCACGGCCGGCGACCGCAACCCCGGCGACTCGGGCAGCACGTCCACCGAACTGAACGGCTCGCTGCCGGCGAGCCACCACTCCACCTCCTCGACGCTGCCCCGGGTCGCGTTCTCGCACCAGTACGGCACCAGCCCCGCCCGCACCACCTGCCACGGATCGAACACCCGACCGCACTCCACCACCAACCGGTCGCCCGTCTTGCCGGCCCGGCGCAGCCACCGGCGGTACAGGTCGGCGGTGGCCGCGCTGAGCGCCCCCGGGTACGGCACCCGCACCTGACGCAGCTCGTGGCCCCGACCGCCGGCCCAGTGCCCCAGCGCGCGGACGAACCCCGGCTCCACCCCGTGTTCGGCGGACTCCCCGGCGGCGGTGACCGGCGGTGGTTCCCACCCGTCCCCGGTCGCCCCGGCGGCCCGCAACACCTGACGCAGGGCGGGCGAGTCCGGGTGGAAGTCCACCGGCCGCAGGCCGCTGGCCGGGCAGCCGAGCTGGAAGCTGTGCCCCTGCCCGGAGTCGGACACCGGCCAGCGGCGCGCGTCGTCGACCAGCAGCAGCGCCGCCCGGTCGGCCAGCCGGTCGGCCAGGAACCGGGCGTACCCCACCGGCAGCGCCCGAAAGCGGCCCACCAGGGTGATCGCCGTACCGGCCAGCGCGCCCCGGCTCGCCGGGCAGTGCACCTGACGGACGTGCAGCCCGGGGTTGCCGGCGAGGATCCGGGCGGCGAACGCGGCTCCCTGGTCGAGCGCGGCGGCGGGACGATCCACCGCGCCGTGCGTCCAGTGCGCGGTCATCTCGAAGCCGGTGGGTAGCCAGGGCACCCCGAGCGCCACGGCCAGGTGCACGGCGGCGGCGTGCGGCGCGCCCAGCACCACCGCCGGATACCGCTCCCGGGGGTACTGGTCGACGATCCAACCGGCCACCCGTTCCCCGTCCACCTCGGCGGCCTGGGCGGCGGTGAGCGCCACCCGGCCGGCGTTGCGCGCCCCGGTGAACGGTGACGACGACGGCGCATGCCCCAGGTCGGCGCAGTCCACCCCGCGCAGCGCGCGGGCGGCCGCGGCGACCAGCACCCGCGCGGTGCTGCCGGCCGTGACGACCCGGTCGCCGGCCAGTCCCGCACCCTGGGCCGTCGGCCCGGCCGGTACGGTCCGCACCGGCTCCACCCCGCCTCGTTCGCTCACCACGCGGCCCGGCGTCCCGCCCCTTCGGGGTCTAAACGGGGCATCGCGTCCCGACGGGGGCGATCCCGCCCCGCCCGCCGGTACGCCCTACCGGTGCCCGCCGGTCGGTGACCGCCCAGCCGGGCCGGTGCGGGTTTCGCGGGGACCGGGCGGGGCACATCCGGACGATGAGCGCCGAGCCCGAACAGACCGCCGACGCGGCGGCCACCATCACCGCCTATCCGGACGGCCCGCTGCTGGTCCGGGGCGACTTCGCGCTGGTGACCCCCGACGGGCGGGCCATCGAGACCCGCCGGGGCGCGGTGGCGCTATGCCGCTGCGGGCGTTCGGGGCGCAAACCGTTCTGCGACGGCACCCACCGGGCCGTCGGTTTCCGCTCGCAGGCGTAGCGAGGACGTGCCGGCGGCCCAACTGTCCAGCAGGTGGGCGGCGAAGAGCCGGTCGGTGGCCAGCGCGGCGGCGGCCCCGAACAGGACGTCGCCGGCGAGGGCCGGTTCGGTGCGGACCAGGCCGCCGCACAGGTCGTGCGCGGCGATCTGCTCGTGCACCGCGTCGGCCTCCACGTGCTCGTCGTAGAAGCGGGTGGCCGCCGCGTCGAGACCGAGGCGGCGCAGCCCGTTGCCGTAGCGGCGGTTGGGCAGCGAGGAGGTCATCTCGTAGGCGGCCAGGTGGCCCAGCAGCGCGCCGCGCAGCCGCCGGTGCAGGCCGAACAGCGAGATCAGGTTGTTGACGGTCAGCGTGACCGCCGGCACCCGGTCCAGGTGGGCGGCGTAGTCGGTGTCCAGGCCGAGCCGGCCCATGGTCACCCGGAACAGTTCGGCGTGCATCCGGTCGCACCGGCCGTTGCCGTACTCGTCCATCTGGATCTCGACCAGGGCGGCCTTGGCCGGTCCGCCGAGGCGGGGCAGGGCCCAGCTGTGCGGGTCGGCCTCGCGCAGGTGGTAGATCGAGCGGTGGGTGACGAACTCGCGGAACTGGGCCAGGGTGGCCTGCCGGTGCAGGGTCCGGGCCAGCGACGGTCCGTCGGCGGCGGCGACCAGGGCGGCCAGCGCGGCGGGCACGCCGGCCGGCAGCACCGTCGGCTGCGGGCCGACCAGGCGGCGCACCGCCGCCTCGAACGGCCGCTCGGCCGCGGCGCGCAGCGCCAGCAGGGACGGCTGCCACTCCCAGTCCTCGTCGACCCCGGCCCAGCCCCGGTAGTGCAGTTCATAGCAGAGGAAGAGGGTGAGCTGCCGGTCCTCGTCGGTCAGCGGGTCCGGGTGGCCGTCGCCGACGTCGCCGGCCAGCGCCCCGGCGAGCCCGGCCGGCAGGTCGTGCGGCGGCCGGTGCAACGCCGCCACCAGCGCGCCGGAGACCGGGCCGCGCGGCGTCGGCAGCGACGCCGGACCGTAACGGCGGTCGGTGGGTACGGACATCGTGCCTCCCCCGGTGGCTGGTGGGGTCAGGGATGCCCGGGGGCCGGGAGGCTAAACGAGATCCTCCGCCTCGACGATCTGCCGCTCGGCCGCCATCATCCGGTCCCGGATGCGCCGGGTGGCGTGCCCGTCGGCGAAGAGACTCCGCAGGTCGGCCAGGGCCGGCTCCGGCGCCGTCGGGGCCACCGCCGGGTCCACCACCGCCTCCAGCACGCACGGCCGGTCGGCGGCGAGCGCCTCGTCCCAGGCGGCACCGACCAGCTCCGGCCGGTCCACCCGGACGCCGTGCAGGCCGAGCAGCCGGGCCCAGCCGGCGTACGGCACGTCGGCGCGCCGACCGGGCACGCCCGGCATCCAGCGGCCGTCGCCGAGCCCGGAGTGGTCCCGGTTGTTGAGCACCAGCACCACCAGCCGGGGATCGGCCCAGTCCTGCCAGCGGTGAGCCACGGTGATCAGCTCGGCGAGGCCGTTGAGCTGCATCGCGGCGTCGCCGAGCAGGGCGAGCACCGGGACGTCCGGGCGGGCGAGCTTCGCGGCGAGCG
>NZ_JBMDWU010000316.1:0-19349 GCF_048594385.1 Micromonospora sp.
CACCGTCTCGCCAGCGGTGCGGGACCGGCGGTGGTCCCTACTGGTTGGCGACGAACCGCCAGCGGTTGTCCGCGCTGCCGTTGTCGGAGTCCTGTACGGCCTGCGCACCCTGCGCGGTCGAGCCGTTGAGGATGCCGAGCAGCTTCCCGCTGTTGACATTGCGGATCTTGTAGGTGCCGTCGCCCTGGTTGAGCAGGGTCCACCGGTGGTCGGCGGTGCCGTTGTCCGCCCACTGCAGGACGCGGGCGTTGTCGGCGGTGGACATGTTCTCCACGCCGAGGACCTTGCCGCTGTTGACGTTGCGGAACCGGACCGCGTCGCCGTCGGTCACCACCACCCAGTTGTGGTCGGCGGTGCCGGTGTCGCCCCACTGCAGGGCCAGCCCGCCGTCGGCGGTGGACATGTTCTGGATGCCGAGGACCAGGCCGCTGCCCACGTTGACGATGCGCGTGCTGCCGCCGCCGGTGCTGCCACCGGTGGTGTTCCAGTAGACCGTGTAGTTGAAGCCGTGGGCGTCGTAGAACGGTCCGAGGTTGACCGTGGAGCCGTTCGCGGTGGCGGTGAACGCCAGGGTGCTGGTGCTCGTCCGGGTCACCGACGAGGTGTTCAACGACGGCAGGGCGCTCAGGCCGGTGTTGCCGTAGTTGCCCGCCAGCACCGCCGGGCCGTACGTGAGGGCCGCGACGTTGGCGTTGTCGTTGCTCGGCTGCACGACGACCTTCATCGGCAGCCGTACGGTGATGGTGTCGCCGGCCGCCCAGGTGCGGGTGACCGTGGCGTAGCTGCCGGGGTTGGTGGCGACGTTCTGCGTCTCGCCGTTGACGGCGATCGTCGCGCCGGTGGCCCAGGCCGGGATCCGGACCCGGATGCTCCACGAGCCGCTCATCGATCCGGAGAGGGTGAGCGTGCTGGTGTCGCTCGCCGGGTAGCTGGTGCTCTGGGTGACCGTGATCCCGCGCTGCGACCAGGTCAGCACCGACGGCACGAACAGGTTCACCGTCAGCGTGGTGTCGTTGTAGAAGTAGATCGAGTCCATCAGCTTGGTGTTCGCCTCGATACCGGTGCCCTGACAGCACCAGAACGAGTTGTAGTCGGTGCTCCAGGTGCCGCCGCCCCAGGCCGGGCCGACCCCCCGGCGACCACCCGGCTTGAGGGGGGTGAAGTAGGTGACGTGGCCGTGGCCGTCGGCCGGGTTCTGCGCGCCGACGACGTGGTTGAGCAGGGCACGCTCGTAGAAGTCGAAGTACGCGACCCGGTTCGGGTCGAGCAGCCACAGCTCCCGGGTCAGCTTGAGCATGTTGTGGGTGTTGCAGTGCTCGCAGGTGTCGTTGGTCAGGTACCCGGCGATCGCGTTCGGCGGCCGGAAGTGCTCGGCCTGGCTGTTGCCGCCGATGACGTAGGTGTGCGCGTTGACGGTCATGTTCCACGCGTTGCTGGCGATGTCCCGGTACCGGGTGGTGCCGGTCGCCTTGAACTCCCGCGCCGCGCCGATCCACTTGGGCACCTGGGTGTTGGCGTGCTTGCCGTTGAGCTGGTCGGAGTTGCTGGCGAGCGGGTTGAACACGCCCGCGTGGTCGAACCGCTGGGCGACGGTGAGCCAGCGCCCGTCGCCGGTGTGCTGGTAGATGTCGGTCAGCGCCTCGTTCATGCCGCCGAACTCGGTCTCCAGCATCGCCTGCATCTGGTTGTAGCTCAGCCGCGACGTGCGGGTGTCGACCCAGCCGGCAAGCGCCAGCAGCACCGAGCGGGCCTGCGTGTTGCCGATGTAGCGCCACACGTCGAGCAGCCCCATGAGGGTCTTGTGGATGCAGTAGTAGGGCACGTTGCCGTTGGACAGGGTCCGGGCCTCCAGCGCCGAGAAGTCCGACTCCGGGAAGCCGGACAGGTAACCGGCGGTGAATCCGGCCGCACCGTTGTTGGCCTGGCACTTCGCCAGCTCGGCCACCATGTAGTTGGCCTTGTCCCGGCAGGTGGTGTCGCCGAGCACCGCGTACGCCTGCGCCCACGCGGTGAGGAAGTGCCCCTGCATGTGGGTGCGGAACGGGAAGGACGGCGCGTCCCAGCCCCCGTTGGTCGCGGCCCCGTTGGTGCCCAACCGGTGGTTGGCCCGGAAGTTGTAGAGCATCCGGTCGACGTCGACGAACCGCAGGTAGCTCAGCGTCCGGTTCTGGTTGTCCAGCAGCCGGCCGGCGGTCAGCCGGACCTGACCCAGTTCGAACGGGTACGCCGAGACGCCCAGGTCGGCCCGGGCCGGGGGGACCACCAGCGCCGCGCTGGCCGGCCCGGACCCGAGCAGGGTGCCACCTGCGGCGGAGGCGAGCGCGGTGGCGCCGGCGGCCTGGAGAAGTTGGCGTCGGTTGAGGGACGGGAAGGACATGGGAACCTCCAGCGGACCGGATCACGGGCGAGCGCCCGTCCGGGTGGGTCGTACGGATGGTGGTGCCGGGTGGTGGGGTGCCGGCCCGCCCCGGTGGGGCGGAGCGGGCCGGCGCGACCGTCAGCCGCGTGACGCGGTCACGCGGGGGTGCAGGTCAGGTCGGTCGGTGGCTGGTTGCTGCCGGTGGTCGAGCTGATGTAGCCGACGGTGGTGGAGCCACCCGCCCCGAGCTGCCCGTTGGAGGCGGCGTTGGTGACGGTCACCTGGTTGCCCTGCTGGGTCAGGGTGCCGTTCCACGCCTGGGCCACCGTCTGCCCGCTGGGCAGGGTGAAGCTCACCCGCCAGCCGGTGATCGGGGTGGACCCGTTGGTGATGGTCAGCTTGCCCTCGAAGCCGCCCTGCCAGGTGTTGACCACGGTGTTGGTGGCCGCGCAGGTCGTCCCGGAGGGGGTCGTCGGAGCCGGCGTCGTCGGGGCCGGGGTCGTCGGGGTGGGGGTGGGGGTCGTGGTGGGCGTCGTGGTGGGCGTCGCGGTCGGGGTGGGCGTCGGGGTGGTGCCGCTGCCGTTGAACTGCCACCAGTTGACGTTGAACAGGGTGCCGCTGCCGCCGGTGAACCGCAGGTACATGTCGTGGGTGCCGGTCGCGCCGGACACCGGGCAGGAGACGGTCTGCCAGTTCTGCCAGCCGCCGGTGACCGGCACGGAGCAGCTCGCCACCCGGGTGCCGGTGGTGCTGTCCAGCCGGACCTCGATGGTGCCGCCGCTGCCGGCCGAGGCCACCCGGGCGTTGAAGGACGTCGCACCGGTACCGAAGCCGACCCCCTTGACCTTGATGTAGTCGCCGTTCTCGATGAAGCCGACGTTCATCCCGCCCTCGCTGGACGCCTCGGTCTCGATGCCGGAGCCCCAGGCGATCGTCTCGGCCTCCTGCCGCACGTACGGGTTGAGCGTGCCGATCTGCGGTGCACCGGTGCTGCTCATGTTGATCGTCGGGATGGTGCCGTTGGTGCCGTAGGTGAACTTCTCCACCGCGACCGACCGGGTGTAGCCGCCACCGCCGGGCAGCGCGCCGTTGTGGTAGAAGAAGTACGACCCGCCGTTGAAGTCGACGATTCCGGCGTGGTTGGTGAAGCTGCCGCCCTGCCGGGGCATGACCGTGCCCCGGTAGGTCCACGGCCCGGTGGGGCCGGGCGCCGTGGAGTAGCCGATGAACTCGCTACAGCACTCGGCGGCGAAGACGTTGTAGTAGGTCCCGTTGCGCTTGAAGACCCAGGGGCCCTCCTCGTAGAGGGTGGGGCGGGTGGCGTTGCCGTTACGGGTGCCGAAGCCGGCGGTGGTCAGCGGGATCTTGGTGACACTGCCGGAGTACGAGATCATGTCGGCGTTCAGCTTCACGTACCACAGGTTGGGGTTTCCCCAGTAGAGGTACGCCTGCCCGTCGTCGTCGATGAAGACGGTCGGGTCGATCTCGCCGTTGGCCGCCAGCGGGCGGCCGATGGCGTCCCGGAACGGGCCGGTGGGACTGTCGCTCACCGCCACCCCGATGGCCATCGAGTTGGTCGACTTCGCGGTCACCGGCACGTACCAGTAGAACTTGCCGTTGCGGGCGATGACCTGGCCCGCCCAGGCGTCCGCCTTCGCCCAGCTGAAGGTACTGACGTTGAGCGGCGAGCCGTGGTCGGTCCAGTTGACCATGTCGGCGGAGGACCAGACCCGCCACTCCTTCATGGTGAACCAGGTCGAGCCGTCCTCGTCGTGGCCGGTGTAGAGGTACACCCGGCCGTTGTGCACCAGCGGGGCCGGGTCGGCGGTGTAGATGTGCTGGACGATGGGGTTGTCGGCCTTGGCGGCGCCGGTCGGGAGCAGGGTCGAGACCAGGAGCAGGGCCGTCAGCCAGGCGAGGGTGCGCCGCAGTCGGGTCAGCGGTGGCAGTGCGGGTTTCACCAGTACCTCCCAGTGTGGGCGATGCGTGTCGTGGGGCGTCACGCCTCGGTGGCCTGCCCGGACTCCGCCGACGCCCCGGCCGGTGAGCCGGTGCTGTCGGGACTCGTCCGGACCGCCCGCCGTGCGGGTACGCGGGTGTGGCGTCACGGTCGGCGATCGCGCTCCCGGCCGACCAGGGACGGCACCGCGGTCGGCGCGCGGTCGTGTCAGGACCCCACGGTGGCGGTGGACGACGTGCGCCGGGGGATCCGGGCGCGTCGAGGTGTCGATGCGACCCGGCGGCGCGCAGCGTCCACGGAGGTGCCCGGAGGTGTCCCACCGACGTCGCCCGTGCCCGCACTCCGCTCCGCCGCCCGGATCCGGGGGTGGAGCGGGGGAGGCGTGCCCTTCGCTCCCGCGGCCGACGGTATCTTGTTATCGTTAACACCCGCAAGCCATTGACGTTCGTTGGTTACGCGGGCGTCATCGGGGTCCCTCCACCGGCCCGGTCCGCCGGGCGGGAGCGGCGGGTGATCCACCCGCCGCCGGGGGTCAGCGCACCAGCCGCCCGGTGTCCGGTCCGCCGCGCCGGACCAGCCACGCCTCGGTGATGTGGGTGACCATGGCCTCGGCCGCGCCGTCCGGGTCGTGGGCCGCGATGCGCTCGTAGATCCGCCGGTGCCCCCGGTTGGACGCCACGCACAACGCCCGCTCGGACCGGCCCATGTAGCGGGCGGTGTTGACCACCTGGCTCTCCAGCGACCGCACCACGCCCCGGGCGATCCGGTTGCCGGACGCCTGCATGATCACGTCGTGGAACGCCCGGTCGTGCTCGTGGTAGGCGACCTGGTCGTCGACCAGTTCGTCCATCCGGTCGACCAGGGCGCGCAGCCGGTCGACGGTCTCCTGGTCGGCCAGCCGGGCGGCGACGTTGGCCATGTCGGACTCCAGCACCCGCCGGGTGGCCACCAGGTCGTCGAGGATGGTCAGGCTGTCGTCCTCGGCGATGGTCGCGGCGAGCACGAGTTCGTCGAGCATGTCCCACATCGACGGTGGGGTGACGATGGTGCCGCTGCCCTGGCGGACCTGCACCAGCCCCTTCTCCTGGAGGATCTTGACCGCCTCCCGGACGACCGTGCGGCTGACCGAGAACGCCTCGCACAGCGCCGGCTCGGGCGGCAGTGGGGCGCCGGGCGGGTGAACTCCGCGTACGATGCGTTCCACCAGTTCCGCGGTGACCGCCGTGGCGAGGTTGGCCGGTCGCCGTGCCCAGCTCGGCGGCGCCGACGCGTTCAGGGTGACCTCTCGTGCCGTCATGTCCCCTCCAGTGACTCCCGCGGACCGCGCCACGACCTGACTGCCGCGAATTCTACGTCCCACTGTTGACGTCATACGTCATACGAGTTACTTTTTCGTCAATTCATGCGTCTCGATCAGCGCAATCGACCGAGTTCGAAGGTGAGCAGCGATGAAGCAGCGAGCAGTGTGGTCGGCCGTCCTCGTCGCGACGCTGGCGCTGGCCGGCTGCGGGAGTGCCGGCGGGACGCGGTCCCCGTCCGGCGGGGCGGCCGGGAAGCTGGTCGTCTGGGACTGGAAGTCCGGCGAGGCCTCCGCCGCCGCGTACCTGCAGAAGGCGAAGGCCGACTTCGCCCGCAAGCACCCCGGCGTCACCGTCGAGTTCGTCGCCCAGCCCTTCGAGCAGTACTACACGCTGCTGGGCACGGCGATCCAGGCCGGCACGGGCCCGGACGTGATCCTGTTCAACGGCGGCGGCCAGATCCGGGACCGGGCCGACGCGCTGCTGCCCCTCGACGAATACCTGGCCGAGGACCGGCAGCGGCTCACCGGCTGGGAGGCGTTCAGCAAGGACGGCAAGACCTACGCCGGCCCGGTCACGTTGCAGGGCCACCCGATCTACTACAACCGGACCCTCTACGACAAGGCCGGCCTCGACCCGGCCAAGCCCGCCACCACCTGGCCGGAGTTCGTCGCCAACTGCGCCACGCTCACCCAGCGGACCGGCGCGAAGTGCCTGGCCCTCGGCAACAAGGAGGGCTTCGGCATCCAGTTCTTCCTCTCCGCCTTCGGCACCGGCGTGCTCACCCCGCAGGAGCAGGACGCCTGGATCGCCGGCAAGCGGGACTGGACCTCCCCCCACGTCAAGCGGATCTTCGCGCTCTGGAAGGAGACCCAGGACGCGAAGCTGAACAGCGACGGGGCGAACTCGACGGCCATGTTCAACGACGCTTTCGCGATCTTCCAGTCCGCGAAGGCGGCCCACGTCATCGGCCTGATGTCGGACGTGGGGCACTGGAAGGACTTCAGCGAGTTCGTCCCGGCCGAGAAGCTGGGCGTGATGCGCGCCCCGGTCGTCGAGCCCGGTGCCACCCCGAACCTGCCCTTCGACGGCGGCATCGGGTACGGCGTCGCCAAGTGGACGAAGGACCCGAAGGTCGCCGCCGACCTGGTGCGCTCGCTGACCTCCACCGACGCGCTGAAGTCGTTCTACGCCGACGCCGGGGCGATCGCCGCCGACACCACCATCGACGTGTCCCAGGGCGGCCCGGCGGTGGGCACCATCGTCGCCGACCTCAAGGCCGGCAAGCCCGCCCTGCACGTGGCGCTCTCCTCGAAGACGCTCGACCTGATGGGCCGGCTCTCCCAGCAGCTGCTCAGTGGCTCGATCACCGTCGACGAGGCGGTGAAGCAGCTGGCCGCCTCCGATCAGGCCGGCTGAGCCGTGCCGGTCGACGAGGCGACGCCGGCGGTCCGCCCGGCCGCAGCCGCCGGCCCGCCGCGACGGGTCGGGTCGGGGGCGCGGGTCACCCCGCGTCGCGGTCGCGGCGGCCGGCGCTCCGAGCGCCTCGCCCCGTACGTGCTGCTGGCCCCGGCCCTGCTGATCCTGCTGCTGCTGCGGTTCTGGCCGCTGCTGCTGGGGGTGAACTTCTCCTTCACCGGCGACGGCGACCGCGACGGGCTGGCGGTGGGGCTGGACAACTACCGGGAGCTGTTCGGGGATCCGCTGTTCCTGGGCGCGCTGCGCAACGTCGGGCTGCTCGTGCTGCTGCTGCCGGTGGCGGTGGCGATTCCCGGCCTGCTGGCCACCTTCATCTACCTGCGGGTCCCCGGGCACCGGCTGTACCGCAGCGTCTACTTCTTCCCGGCCGTGCTGTCCCCGGTCATCGTCGGGGCCATCTTCAACCTCCTGCTCGCCTTCGACGGCCCGCTCAACGCCCTGCTCGGCGGGGTCGGCCTCGGGCCGGTGGACTGGCTGGGCGACCCGGACGTGGCCATGTTCGTGGTGGTCGGGGTGCACGTCTGGGCGACCTTCGGGATGGCGCTGGTGGTGTTCCTCGCCGGCTTCGCGACCCTGGACGCCTCCCTGCTGGACGCCGCCCGGGTGGACGGCGCGTCGCTGCCGCAGACCATCAGGCACGTGATCGTGCCCAGCCTCTCCCGCACCATCCAGTTCGTCGTCGTCACCACCATGATCGGGATGCTGACCTCCATGTTCGGCCTGCTCTACGTGATGACCAGCGGCGGCCCGGAGGGCTCCACCTACCTGCCGGAGTACTACATCTGGATCCAGCAGGGGCAGCTCAACCGGCCGGCGCTCGCCTCGGCCGCCTCGACGGTGCTCTTCCTCATCATGCTCGTGGTGGGGCTGGGGCAGATCAGCCTGCTCCGGCGGGCGGTGAGGGAGGCGTGATGTCCCACCTGCGGTGGGGGCGGTGGCTGCTCGCCCTCCCGATGGCCGTCCTGGCCCTGGCGACCGTCTACCCCCTGGCGTTCACCCTCAACGTGGCCATGAAGACCCGCCGCGAGTACGTCCTCGACCGGTTCTCCCTGGCCGACGCCCTGCGCTTCGAGAACATCGGCGCGGCGTGGAACAGCGTGGGGATGGCCCGCTACCTGGCCAACTCGGTGGGCGTGGTGACGGCCTCGGTGCTCCTGCTGCTGCTGTTCGGCTCGATGGCCGGTTTCGCGTTGAGCCAGCTACGGTTCCGGGGCTCGTCGGTGCTCTTCCTGTGCTGCCTCGCGGCGCTGTTCGTGCCGTTCCAGGTGATCATGGTGCCGCTGGCCCGGGTCATGGCGGACGCCGGCCTGGTCGACACCTACCCGGGGCTCGTGCTGGCCTACGTGGCGCAGTTCCTGCCGTTCACGATCTTCCTGATGACCAGCTACTACAAGACCATCCCGACCGAGATCATCGACGCGGCCCGGATCGACGGCAACAGCGTCTACGGGGTCTACCGGCGGATCATGCTGCCGCTGGGCACCCCGGCGCTGCTGTCGGTCGGCATCCTCGACGCCCTGTTCTGCTGGAACGACGTGCTGATCGCGCTGCTGCTGATGCCCTCGGCCGAGCACCGCACGCTGATGGTCGGGGTGACCTCGCTGCGCGGCCAGTACTCCGACGACATCCCCACCTTCGCCTCCGGGGTGCTGATCGCCGCGGTGCCCGTCCTGGTGATCTACCTCTTCCTCCAGCGTCAGATCGCCGACGGTGTCGCCGCCGGCGCCACGAAGGGCTGACATGCGGATCACCGGATACCGGACCCTGACCACCGTGCAGGAGTGGGGGCGGCCCGTCGGCGACGCCAACGGCGTGTTCGCCGACGGGGTGACCGCCGTGCCGATCATCCTGGTCGACACCGACGAGGGCATCAGCGGCGTCGGCCTCGGACCGCACACCGACCTCGAACGGATCTTCGCCGCGATCGACGGGGAGGACCCCCGCGCGGTGACCACCCTCTACGACCGGATGCTGCGGCAGACCTTCAAGGCGGGCCACGCCGGCTCGGTGTTCGGCACCATCGGGGCGCTGGACACCGCGCTGTGGGACATCAAGGCCCAGGCGGCGGGGCAACCCCTGTGGCGGCTGCTCGGCGGGCGCGACCGGCGGGTGCCCGCCTACGCCTCCGGCCTGGACATCGGCCTCGACGACGACGCGCTCGCCGCCGCGTACACGGTCTACGCCCGGCACGGGCTGCGGGCCGCGAAGCTCAAGGGCGGCCTCGACATCGAGCGCGACCGGCACCGGCTGCACGTGGTCCGGGAGGTGCTGACCGAGGCCGGTCGGGGGCAGCGGCCCGGCCTGATGCTCGACGTGAACGAGGCGTGGACCCGCAAGCAGGCCGTGCGGCACGTGGGCGAACTCGAACGCACCCTCGACCTCGTCTGGATCGAGGAACCCGTCCGCCGGTGGGACGCCGAGGGCCTGGCCGTCGTCGGACGCGGGATCCGGGCGTCGGTGGCCACCGGGGAGAACCTCACCGGCCTGGAGCAGTACCGGCCGCTGATCGCCGCGGCGGCGGTCGACGTCGTGCAGATGGCCGCGGTGTGGGGGATCACCCACTTCCTGCGGGTGTCCGCCCTGGCGCACGCCTACGACCTGCCGGTCAGCCCGATCGGCAACCACCCCGTCGGTCTGCTGCACGCCGCCACGTCGGTGCCCAACCACATGGTCAGCGAGTTGCAGGACCTCCACCCGCCGGTCGGGATCACCCGCGACCTGCACGTCGAGGACGGCGCGTTCGTCCTCGGCGACAGCCCGGGGCTGGGCGTCACGGTCTGCGAGGAGGAGATCGGCAGGTACCCGCGCCGCTCCGACGTGCCGACGCCGGACGGTCCCAACGTACGGCCGGAACGGGCCGGCCGCCGGCTGCTGGCCGTGGCCGATCCGGCCGCCACCCCGGCGGACCGGTACGACACCCCGCTGCCCGACGCCCCGACGTACCACCACCACGACGGCATGCCGTCCGCCGTCCCGCACTGACCCGACCGCGAGGGAGCACGTATGAAGGCAGTGGTCTACCGCAGCGCCCGGCACCTGGAGGTGCAGCGGCGTGCGCCGGAGCCACCGGGGCCGGACCAGCTGCGGATAGCGGTGGCCTACACCGGGATCTGCGGCACCGACCTGCACGTCTACCACGGGGACATGGACGCCCGGGTGGGCCCGCCGGCGGTGATCGGGCACGAGATGTCCGGCCGGGTGGCCGAGGTGGGCGAGGGCGTCACCGGCTACGCCGTGGGCCAGCCGGTCACCGTGATGCCGACCCGGTTCTGCGGCCGGTGCGCCGCCTGCCGGCGGGGCAACGCGCACGTCTGCCACGCGATGGACTTCCTCGGCGTGGACTCGCCGGGCGCGATGCAGTCCTCCTGGACCGTCCCGGCCGACCTGGTGGTGCCGCTCCCCGACGACCTGCCCCTGGACCGGGCCGCCCTGGTCGAACCGGTCGCGGTGGCCGTGCACGACGTGCGGCGGGGCCGGGTGACCGACGCCGACCAGGTGGTGGTCGTCGGCGGTGGGCCGATCGGCGTGCTCGTCGCCACCGTCGCCCGGCACCGGGGCGCGCGGGTCCTGCTTGTCGAACCGGACCCGTTCCGCCGGTCGGTGGCCGCCGGGATCGGGATCGACGCGGTCGACCCGGCCGACACCGACGTGGTGGCGCTGGTGAACGAGCGTACCGACGGGGCGGGTGCGGACGTGGCCTTCGAGGTGTCCGGGTCCGCCGCCGGGGTCGGCACCGCCGTCGACGTGCTGACCACCCGGGGCCGGCTGGTCATGGTGGCGATC
This sequence comes from Micromonospora sp., assembly GCF_048594385.1. Classification (NCBI taxonomy): domain Bacteria; kingdom Bacillati; phylum Actinomycetota; class Actinomycetes; order Micromonosporales; family Micromonosporaceae; genus Micromonospora; species Micromonospora sp. Next base: position 10,880 of record NZ_JBMDWU010000316.1, read on the forward strand.
CATCCGCAGCCCCGGCCGGTGAACCTGCACCGGGTCTTCTGGCGCGAGCTGGAGCTGCTCGGCGCGCGGCTCTACCAGCGCGAGGACATGGTGGAGGCGGTCCGGCTGGTCGCCTCCGGTGTGGTGCCGGCCGGGCAGCTCATCTCCCGGGTGGTGCCCGTCGAGGCGGCGGCGTCGGCGTTCACCGCCCTGGAGGAGGGCGGCGGCGTGCTGAAGGTGCTGCTCGACTGGCAGGAGGCCGACCGGTGAACGCCCTGTTCGACCTCTCCGGCCGCACGGCCGTGGTGACCGGCGCGCGCCGGGGCATCGGGCTGGCCATGGCCGAGGCGCTGGCCGTCGCCGGGGCCGACGTCGTCGGCGTCTCGGCGACCATGGAGGCCACCGGCAGCGAGGTGGAGCAGCGGGTACGCGCGGCGGGCCGCTCGTTCACCGCGCTGCGTACCGACCTGGCCGACCGGGCCGCGGTCCGCCGGCTCGTCGCCGACCTGCACGACCTCGGCCCGGTCGACATCCTGGTCAACAACGGCGGCACGATCGCCCGCACCCCGGCCGCGGAGCACCCCGACGAGATGTGGGACCACGTCATCGAGGTGAACCTGACCAGCCAGTTCGTGCTGAGTCGGGAGATCGGCCGGGAGATGGTGGCCCGGGGCCGGGGAAAGATCATCTTCACCGCGTCGCTGCTCAGCTTCCAGGGCGGCATCACCGTCCCCGGCTACGCCGCCGCGAAGTCCGGCCTCGCCGGGCTGACCAGGGCGCTGTCCAACGAGTGGGCGGCGCACGGGGTCAACGTCAACGCCATCGCCCCCGGCTACATCGCCACCGACAACACCCGGGCGCTACGCGAGGACCCGGAACGCGACCGGGCCATCCTGACCCGCATCCCGGCCGGCCGGTGGGGGGACGCCACCGACCTCGCCGGCGCGACGGTGTTCCTGGCCGCCCCGGCCTCGGACTACGTCAACGGCATCGTCCTGCCCGTCGACGGCGGGTGGTTGGGTCGATGAGCGCGCCACCGGGCACCGTCGACGCCCACCACCACCTCTGGGTGCGGGCCCGGCACCCGCAGCCCTGGATCGACCCGGCCACCATGGCCGCCATCGACGCCGACTTCACCCCGGACGACCTGGCCCGGGTCACCCGCGCCGCCGGGGTCACCGAGACCGTGCTGGTGCAGGCCAACTCCACCGAGGCCGAGACGGTGGACCTGCTCGGCATCGCCGCCGACCACCCGCTCGTCCGGGGGGTCGTCGGCTGGCTGGACGTCACGACGCCCGACGTCGCCGACCGGCTGGCCCGGCTGCGGGCGGCCCGCGGCGGCCACCTGCTGGTCGGCGTCCGCTACAGCGTGCAGGACGAGCCCGACCCGGGGTTCCTCGACCGGGCCGACGTGCGGCGGGGGATCACCGCGGTGGGTGCCGCCGGTCTCGCCTTCGACCTGCTGGTCCGGCAGCACCACCTGGGCGCGGCCGGCCGGCTGGCCCGCGACCTGCCCGAGGTGCGGTTCGTCCTGGACCATCTCGGCAAGCCCGCCCTCGGCGGGACGGACCTCGACGACTGGGCCCGCGACCTGCGCGCCCTGGCCGCCCCGGCCAACACCACGGCGAAGCTCTCCGGCCTGGTCACCGAGGTGCACCGGGCACCCTGGACACCGCAGGACCTGCGCCCGGCCGTCGAACACGCCCTCGACGCGTTCGGCCCGGACCGGCTGATGTTCGGCTCCGACTGGCCGGTCTGCCTGCTCGCCAGCACGTACGACAGGTGGGTCGACACGCTGGCGGAGCTGCTCGACCCGCTCGGTGACGACGAGCGGGCGGCGATCTGGCGGCACACCGCCCGCCGGGTCTACCGACCGGAGTCGTCGTGAGGGCCCGTCCGCTGCCACGGCGGCCCTCGGTACGCCTCACCGGGCTGGGATTCGGCGCGGCACAGGCCGGCAACCTCTACCGGGCCACCACCGACGAGGAGTTCACCGCCGCCGTCGACACCGCCTGGGCGGGTGGCCTGCGCTACTTCGACACCGCGCCGCACTACGGGCTCGGACTGTCCGAACGGCGCATCGGCGCGGCGCTGCGTACCCGGCCACGCGACGAGTACGTGGTGTCGACGAAGGTCGGCCGGCTGCTCGTACCGTCGCCGCAGGACGCGCACCGGCGCGACCCGGAAGGCTTCGACGTGCCCGCCGACCACCGGCGGGTCTGGGACTTCAGCCGCGACGGCGTGCTCCGCTCGCTGGAGTCCAGCCTGGCCCGCACCGGCCTGGACCGGGTGGACGTCGTCTACCTGCACGACCCCGACGACCACTGGGAACAGGCCGCCGCCGAGGCGGTGCCCGCCCTGGTGGAGCTGCGCGACCAGGGCGTGGTGGGGGCCATCGGGGCCGGCATGAACCAGTCCCACCTGCTCACCCGGTTCGTCGAGGAGACCGACGTCGACGTGGTGATGTGCGCCGGCCGGTACACCCTGCTGGAGCAGGGGGCGCTGGCCGACCTGCTGCCCGCCGCCGAGCGCCGGGGCGTCGGCGTGGTGGTCGCCGGGGTCTACAACTCCGGACTGCTGTCGCAGGACCGGCCCCCGGCCGACGCCACCTACAACTACCAGCAGGCCCCACCGGAGCTGATCGACCGGGCCCACCGGATCGCCGACGTCTGCCAGGCGTACGGCGTCACCCTGCCGCAGGCGGCGCTCGCCTTCGTCCGTTCCCATCCGGCGGTCGTCTCGACGGTCGTCGGCCTGCGTAACCGCGCGCAGGTCACGCAGACGCTGACCCGCGCGGACGCCGACGTCCCGGCGGCGCTGTGGCCGGCGCTGCGGGCCGCCGGACTACTCGCCCCGGTCGCGGCATGATTCCACCGCGACGCCGGGCACCCCACCACCCCACCACGATTGGAGTCCCACCCGTGTCCGTCCCGACACCACCCGCCCGGCGCGGGCCGGTGCTGGCCGGCCTGGCCGCCACGGCGCTCGCCGCCACGGTCGCCGTGCTCGCCCCGGCCGGTCCCGCCCTCGCCGCCACCACCACCCTCTACGCGTCCCCCGCCGGCAGCGGCACCGCCTGCTCCACCAGCCAGCCCTGCGCGCTGACCGAGGCGCAGAACGCGGTCCGGTCCCGCACCGCCGGGATGTCCGGCGACATCGTCGTCGAGCTGGCCGACGGCGTCTACCGGCTGGCCGCGCCGCTGCGGTTCACCGCCGCCGACTCCGGCACCAACGGATACACCGTGACCTGGCGGGCCGCCGCGTCGGCCCGGCCGCAGATCAGCGGGGCGCGCGCCGTCACCGGCTGGTCGCAGGTCGACGCCGGGAAGAACATCTGGCGGGCGAACGTGCCCGCCGGGCTCGACAGCCGGCAGCTCTACGTCAACGGCGCAGTCGCCACCCGGGCCCGCACCGCCGTCAACCGGGCCGACTTCACGTTCACCACCAGCGGCATGCGGTTCAGCAACGGCGCGTTGAGCTACCTCAACAACCTGGGCAACCAGAACCGGGTCGAGGTGGAGAGCGTCGGCTCGTTCACCGACCGGTACTCCCCGGTGCAGAGCATCAGCGGGAACTTCCTCACGATGCAGCAGCCGGCCTGGAACAACAACACCTTCGGCTTCGACACCCTCTCCAAGCCGCACCGGGCCGGCCCGTTCTACCTGGCCAACGCGTACGAGTTCCTGGACAGCCCGGGGGAGTGGTACCTGAACCCGGGCAGTGGGCAGCTCAACTACATCCCGCTGGCCGGGCAGAACATGAACAGCGTCAGCGTGGAGCTGCCGCAGTTGCAGTCCCTGGTCAACGTGGGCGGCACGTACGACGCCCCGGCGCACCACATCGCGTTCAGCGGGATCACCTTCACCGGCACCAGCTGGCTCGGCCCGAGCAGCAGCAACGGCTTCGCCGACCAGCAGACCGGCGCGCACATCACCGGCACCTGGGCCCGTCCGGCCGACGCGCTGACCTCCTGCCAGGAGGGCTGCCCGCTGTTCGAGGCGACCCGGCCGAGCTGGAACCAGATGCCGGCCGCCGTGCAGGTCTCCGCCGCCAACACCATCACCTTCAGCGACTCCCAGTTCGTCAACCTCGGGCAGACCGCCATCGGCATCGGCAACGACGCCAACGCGCACGCCAGCGGGGTCGGCCTGGGGGCCAGCAACATCACCGTCACCCGTTCCGAGATCGCCCGCAGCTCGGCCGGCGGCGTGGTGGTCGGCGGGGTACGCGCCGACGCCCACCACCCGGGCGACCAGCGGATGGTCAACCGGAACATCACCATCAGCAACAACCGGGTGCACGACCTCGGTCTGGAGTACCGGGGCGTGGTGTCGATCCTGACCACGTACGTCAACACCTCGCTGGTGTCGCACAACGAGGTCTACAACATGCCGTACACCGGGCTGTCGGTCGGGTACGGCTGGGGCGCCAACGACGCGGGCGGCAGCAACCACTACGCCAACCGTGGGCTGTACAACTACCAGCCGCGCTACTCGACGGCCACCACCGCGGCCAACAACCAGGTCGTCGGCAACTACGTGCACGACGTGATGCAGCAGATGACCGACGGCGGCTGCATCTACACGCTGTCGGCCAACCCGGGTGGCAGCATCACCGAGAACCACTGCCTGCGGACCAACGGCTGGTTCGGGCTCTACTTCGACGAGGGCTCCCGTTACTACACCGCCCGCAGCAACGTGTTCGCCAGCACCGGCACCTGGGCCACCGCCAACTACTGGTACGCCGAGAACATGGGCAACTTCACCGTCACCAACAACTGGTCGACCAACAACAGCACCAACGTGACCAACGGTGACCGGGGCAACGTGGTCAACAACAACACGGTGGTCAGCAACAACAACTGGCCGTCGGGCGCGCAGACCGTGATCGCCAACGCGGGCGTGCAGGGCACGAGCAATCCGCCGGCGCAGGGCGTGCAGATCGTCGGCGGACAGTCCGGTCGGTGCGCCGAGATCGGCGGCTCCAGCACGACCAACGGCACCCAGGCCCAGCTCTGGGACTGCACCGGCGCGGCCAACCAGCGGTTCACCCAGACCACCGGCCGGCAGCTCATGGTCTACGGCACCAAGTGCCTGGACGCCTCCGGGCAGGGCACCAGCAACGGCACCCAGGTGGTGATCTGGGACTGCAACGGGCAGACCAACCAGCAGTGGAACGTCAACGCCAACGGCACGATCACCGGCGCGCAGTCCGGCCTGTGCCTGGACGCCAACGGCGCCGGTACGGCCAACGGCACCAAGCTGATCCTCTGGGCCTGCAACGGCGGCACCAACCAGCAGTGGAGCCTGCGCAGCTGACCACTCGACCGTCGGGGTGCGCGGGCCGCGCGCACCCCGACGTCGCCGCCCCGGTTCGTCGCCGCCCCGGTTCGTCGCCGCCCCGGTTCGTCGCCGCCCGGGTTCGCCGCCGCGCGGCGCGGCAGGTCAGGAGGTGTGCCGGCGGCAGCGGGCGAGTGCGGCCCGCAGCTCGCGGCGCAGTGACCGGTCCAGGTCGGGCGCGGCGAGCGCGGCGGTGAAATCCCGGGCGGCGGCATCCCAGCGGCCGAGTCGGACCAGCGCGGTGCCCCGGTTGTAGCGGGGCACCGGTGCCGCCGACAGCGCCACGGCCCGGTCCAGGTCGGCCACGGCGTCGGTCACCGCACCCCGGTCGAACCGGACGGCGGCCCGGTTCGTCCACGCCTCGACCAGCTCCGGATCGCCGGCCAACGCCCGGCTGAACAACTCCTCGGCCCCGGCGGGGTCACCGCGCTCGGAGCGGATCAGCCCGAGGGTGCACAGCAGGGCCGGCTCGTCCGGGTCCCGCGTCAGCCCGGCCCGCGCCCCCGCCTCGGCGACGTCGAGGGCGCCCCGCTCCAGGTGCAGGTTGACCAGGGCGACCCGGGCGTCGAGGTGCCCCGGCTCGATGGCGAGCACCCGGTCCAGGTCGTCGCGGGCCCGCCCGGTGCGGCCCCGTTCCTGGTGCAGCACCGCCCGGTTGTAGTACGCCTCCGGCAGGTGCGGGCCGAGCCGGATCGCGCTGCCGTAGTCCCGGATCGCGGCCCGGTGCCGTCCGGCGGCCCGGTGCAGTGCGGCCCGGTCCACGTAGTACTCGCAGTTGTCGGGGTCGTGACCGATCACCGTGTCGAGTTCGGCCAGGGCCCGTTGCGGGTCGCCCAGCGCCAGGTGGACCTGGGCCCGGTTGTGCCGCAACCGGGCCACGTCCTGCGGTCGTTCGCCCGGGGCGAGCACCGCCGTCAGCCGGGCCAGCCCGTCGTCGATCAGGCGCAGCGCCCGTTCCGGTTCGCCCGCCCGGCTGTCCAGCAGGGCCACGCCCTGCTCGTAGAAGACTGTCGACAGCACCCGCTGCCGCGCGTCGGGCACCGTGCGGGCGAGCCGGAGTGCCTGCGCCAGCCAGTGCCGCGCCCGCGCCGGGTCCTGCGCGTCGGCGGGCAGGTGGCGGGCGTACAACATGGCGGTGGCGTACGCGGCCGACATGGTGATCTTCGGATCGTCGGTGACGCTCCGGGTCTCGTGGTAGAGGTCGAGCGCTTCGGTGGCCCGGTCCAGCGCCGCCAGGGCGGTGGCCAGGCCGGTGGTGAACGACCACCAGTGCCGCAGGTCGTCGTGCGGGGTGACCAGGGTGCGTCCGTGCCGGGCGGTGCGGGCCGCGTGGTGGTAGAAGCCGGCGGCCAGGCTCTCGCCGAGGGCGGTGCGCAGGGCCGCCGGGCTCGGGTCGACCGCTGGCCGGGCCGGCCCGTCGTCGCACAGCTCCAGCCGCACCGGGTACGCCCCGAGCCGGCCGGCGAGCGCGTCCAGCAGCTCGCGGGTGGTCTCGTCGGCCGCGCCGACGTGGACGAACCGGAGCGTGACCGGTCGGCGCAGGGTGCCCGCCCAGGCCGCCACGAACTCCGTCGCGCCGTAGGCCAGGGCGGCGGTGCGTCGGGCGGGGTGGAACCGGATCGGCGCCTCGTCGGCGGCGGCGCGGGCCGTCGGGTCGAGCCGGGGCGCGACGGCCCGCAGTTCGGTCCGGTGCCGGGCGGCCAGCCGGGGGCGGTCGGCGGCGATCCGCTGGAGCAGGTCGGCGACCCCGGCGTACGGCCCGAGGTCACGGTGGCAGTCGTACCCCGGCGGCTCGTCGGTCACGGTCGGGCCGGTGCCGCCGAGGGCGGGCGCCCGGGGGCGCCCGCCGGGCCGGCAGTTACCAGCACCACTCGATCCAGAGCCGGCGGGCGCCGGACACCAGACGCAGTGCACTCGTACGACGGACGGTCATCTTCTTCATGGGCACCTCCGTGGTCGTCCACTCCGGACGGGGCAGAGCCTAATCCCGATCAAGGGAAATGCGAAGGGTGCTCGTGAACCTCCTTCCGGGATGGCCCGGCCGGTGACCGGGGAGTGCACCGGCGGCGTCAACCGGAACCGGCGGGTGCGGCTGGGTCGCCGAGCCGACGGTGGGCCGGCACCGCCACTAGGATCGGTGTGGAGGTGGGCGAGGCATGAGACTCGGACTGCACTACTGGAACTACTCGACCCCGACCGATCCGGCGGCGATCGCACCGACGCTGATCGAGACCGCGACGATCGCGGAGGAGGCCGGGGTCTCGTCGTTCACCGTGATGGACCACTACTTCCAGATGGAGGCGATGGCCCCGGCCGAGGAGCCGATGCTGGAGGCGTACACGACGCTGGGTTTCGTCGCGGCGCGGACCTCCCGGATGACGCTCGGTGTGCTGGTCACCGGTGTGATGTACCGCTACCCGGGGCTGCTCGCCAAGATCGTGACCACGCTGGACGTGCTCTCCGGCGGCCGGGCCCGGCTGGGCATCGGCGCGTCCTGGTACGAGCGTGAGCAGCGGGGGCTCGGGGTGCCGGTGGTGCCGGTGGCCGAGCGGTTCGAGCGGCTGGAGGAGACGCTGCGGATCTGCCGGCAGATGTGGAGCGACGACAACGGGCCGTTCGAGGGCCGGCACTACCGGCTGGCCGAGACGCTCAACTCACCGCAGCCGCTGCGACGTCCCCACCCGCCGGTCATGATCGGCGGCAGCGGCGAGAAGAAGACCCTGCTGCTGGTGGCCCGCTACGCCGACGCCTGCAACCTGTTCGGCAGCAGCCCGGCCGAGGTGGCGCACAAGCTGGACGTGCTGCGCGGGCACTGCGCCGCCGAGGGCCGCGACTACGACACCATCGACAAGACGGTCATCATGATCCGGCCGCCGCTGGCCGACGTGGACGCGTTCCTCGCCGAGGTGGCCGAGTACGCCGTGCTCGGGGTGACCGAGGTGCAGGTCACCCCGGACCGGCACCCGGTGGAGTTCACCCACCGGATCGCCGACGAGGTGCTGCCGAAGTTGACCACGATCGGCTGAGGGCCGAGCCGCCCGCCGCCGCGCTGCCGGCGATCCGGCCGGGGCGGGATGCGCCGGGGGCGCACACCGCCCGCCGGTCGTGGTCCGCCGCCGGTGTCGTCCGCCCGCCGCCGAGCCGGCGGGCGG
>NZ_JBMDWU010000317.1:0-37280 GCF_048594385.1 Micromonospora sp.
CCAGCCCGGGGTATAAAACAATTGGCACTGGCTTTACAAGCACCCTGTTGAGTTCTCAAAGAACAACCACACACCACCCGGAAGCCCCGCAACCGCAGAACCCCCGACCTGGGGCATTTCGTTCACCACACCCCGCGCTCCCGCGCTGGGCACTTTTACTACGTTACCCGGTGGTATCCGCCATGTCAAACCGCTCTGCAGCGATCCACACCACTTCCACCACAATTTCCACACACCACAAACACAACCGGCTCACACCGGAAGCCCTCGTGATTTCCGCCAGGCCGGCCGGTGCGGTCTCCCACACGCTCGCCCGGTTCCCTGCCGGCGTCACACACTACCCGGTCGGTTTCGCCTCACCAAATCGACCCCCCGGGCCGATCCGGGCACCGCCCGGTCCGTGCTCCGCGAAAGCAACCCCGCGAAGCCGGTGCCTCACACCGCGCTCCGGCCTTCGAGACATTCGCCCCGGTTCGTCCGTTCCGCGCTGGCAGAGAGAAAGTTACGCGTCCGCCGAGATGATCGTCAAATCCGGCGGACGCGTCGCACGTCACACTGCCGCACACCGGCCACCCGTCGAGCGGGGCCATCCGTCGGAGGCCGTCCTCGCCGGGCCGCACACGGACGGGGCCGGCCGGGAACGGCGAGGACGGGCCGACCGGGTCAGGAACGCAGCTCGACCCCGGCGAAGGAGCGCTTGCCCCGGCGTAGCACCAGGTAGCGACCGTGCAGCAGGTCGGCCGGGTCGACGGTGGCGTCGACGTCGGTGACCCGGATGTTGTTCACGTACGCGCCGCCCTCGGTGATCACCCGGCGGGCCTCCTTGAGGCCACCGACCAGTCCCGCGTCGCGCAGCAGCCCGGCCACATCGGGGAGTTCGCCGGTGAGCTGCACCAGCCCGGCCTCGGTCAGCGCGGCACGCAGCGTCTCCGGGGCCAACTCGTCGAGCGAGCCCCGACCGAAGAGCGCCTGACTGGCGGCGACGGCCTGCCGGGTCTCCTCCGCACCGTGGACCAGGGTGGTGAGTTCCTCGGCGAGAGCACGTTGGGCGCCACGGGCCGCCGGCCGTTCCGCCGTCTCCTTCTCCAGCGCCTCCAGCTCCTCCCGGGAACGGAAGCTGAAGTACCGCAGGTAGCGGGTGACGTCCCGGTCGTCGGCGTTGACCCAGAACTGGTAGAAGGCGTACGGGCTGGTCATCTCCGGGTCGAGCCAGACCGCACCGCCCTCGGTCTTGCCGAACTTGGTGCCGTCGGAGCGGGTGACCAGCGGGGTGGTGAAGGCCTGCACCGGGCCGGCCCCCCGGCGACGGACGTAGTCGACGCCGGCGGTGATGTTGCCCCACTGGTCGGAGCCGCCGTACTGGAGCTGGCAGCCGTGCCGGCGGTGCAGCTCGAAGAAGTCGTTGGCCTGGAGGAGCTGGTAGCTGAACTCGGTGAAGCTGATGCCGGTCTCCAGCCGGGCCCGCACCACCTCGCGGGCCAACATCTTGTTGACCGGGAAGTGCTTGCCGACGTCCCGCAGGAACTCGACCACCGACATCTCGCCGGTCCACTCCAGGTTGTTGACCAGTTGCGCCGCGTTCTGCCCGGTGTACGACACGAACGGCGCGAGCTGGTCGCGGATGCGCTGCACCCAGCCGGCCACCACCTCGGGCGGGTTGAGGGTGCGCTCGGCGCTCTCCTTCGGGTCGCCGATCTGGCCGGTGGCACCGCCCACCAGCAGCAGCGGCCGGTGCCCGGCGAGTTGGAGCCGGCGGGCGGTGGTGACCTGCATCAGGTGGCCGACGTGCAGGCTGGGCGCGGTCGGGTCGAAGCCCACGTAGAAGGTGGCCGCCCCGCCGTCGAGCAGGTCGCGCAGCTCGTCGGGGCCGGTGGAGTCCTGGATCAGGCCGCGCCACCGCAGGTCTTCGGTCAGGGAGTCCCGCCCGTGCGGGAGGTTGCTGTCGGTCACGGTCACCGATTCTCCCCCATCGCCGACCTGGGGCCGTACCGGGTTTGCCGCCTGCGGGCGCGGCTAGGCTGGCCGGGCCGGTGCGACGAGGAGGAACAGCCGTGGAGATCCCGGAGATGACGGACGGCCTGGTCGGTCTGCTGGGGCTGACGTTCGACGAGGCCAGCGGGGACCGGGTGGTCATCCGGTGGAAGGTGCGGCCCGAGCTGCACCAGCCGGCCGGCATCCTGCACGGCGGTGTCTACTGCGCGGTGGTGGAGACCGTCGGCAGTGTGGGCGGCACGCTCTGGTTGGGCGACCGGGGCAGCGTCGTCGGGGTCTCCAACCAGACGGACTTCCTGCGCGCGGTCCGCGAGGGCGAGCTGGTGGCCGTGGGCACGCCGGTGCACCGGGGGCGCAGCCAGCAGCTCTGGCAGGTGGAGATCACCGACGCGGAGGGGCGGCTGGTGTCGCGGGGTCAGGTGCGGTTGCAGAACCTCAGCCGGGACTGACCCGCCGGGCGCAGCGGCGAGCCTGCCCGTTTCGCCCGGTACGAGGGGCGCTGCGCCGATATCGTCGCCTCGATGACCGCCGCCGATCCCGTCCGCACGTGAGGAAGCTCCTCGCCGCCACCCTCGGGGTGCTCTCGGCCATCGGAGGTTTCGTCGACATCGGCGACCTGGTGGCGGCGAGTCAGGCGGGGGCACGCTTCGGCATGGCCCACGCCTGGGTGCTGCTGCTCGGCGTGGTCGGCATCTGCGCGTACGCGGAAATGGCCGGTCGGATCGCGGCGGTCAGCGGCCGGGCGGTGTTCGACCTGGTCCGGGAGCGGTTGGGTCCCCGCGTGGCGCTACTCAACCTGGCGGCGTCCTACCTGGTCACGGTGTTGACCCTGGCCGCCGAGCTGGGCGGGGTGGCGCTGGCGCTGCAACTGGCCTCCCGGGTGAGTTACCTGCTGTGGGTGCCGGTCGCGGCGTTCGCGGTCTGGCTGGTGCTGTGGCGGATGCGGTTCCAGCTCATGGAGCGGGTGTTCGGGCTGGCCGGGTTGACCCTGCTGGTCTTCGCCGTGGCACTGTTCTGGCTGCCGACGGACTGGGCGGCGCTCGGCCACGACGCCCTGCACCCGAACCCGGCCGGGCAGGGCTGGGGGGCGTACTGGTTCGTGGCGGTGGCGCTGTTCGCCTCCACGGTCAGCCCGTACGAGGTGTTCTTCTTCTCCTCCGGCGGGGTGGAGGAGAACTGGAGCGCCGCCGACCTGGCCGACGCCCGGTCGAGCGTGCTCATCGGTTTCCCGGTCGGCGGCCTGCTGGCGTTGTCGCTGATCGCCACGGCCGCGGTGGTGTTCCACCCGGCCGGGGTGTCGCTGTCGAGCCTCGACCAGGTCGCCGAGCCGGTGGTGCTGGCGTTCGGCGGGGTGGGGCTGGCGGTGGCCGCGCTGGCGTTCTTCGCGGTGACCTTCGGGGCCGCGTTGGAGACCGGACTGTCGGCGGCGTACGCGGCGGCGCAGTACTTCGGCTGGCAGTGGGGCAAGCGGGTCAGCCCCCGGGAGGCCGCCCGGTTCCACAGCGTGCTGCTGGTCAGCGTGCTGGCCGCGACGCTGCTGCTGTCCACCACCGTCGACCCGGTGCGGCTGACCGAGTACATGCTGGTCGCCAGCGCGGTGGTGCTGCCGTTGACGTACCTGCCGATCCTGGTCGTCGCCAACGACCGGACGTACCTGGGTGACGACGTGAACGGGCCGTGGCTGAACCTGCTCGGTGCGGTGTTCCTGCTGGTGATCGTGGCGGCGTCGGTGGCGGCGGTTCCGCTGGCGGTCGGGACGGGGATGGGGCGGTGAGGGTCCAGCTCGGCCGGCAACTGCTCGACCGGCAGATCGTCGACGCCGACGGGCTGCTGCTGGGCAAGGTCGACGACGTCGAGTTCGCCGTCGACGAGCGGGGCGTGCCGTACGTGGCGTACCTGCTGACCGGGCAGGGCGCGCTGGGGCGGCGGATCGGTGGCCGGGTCGGGCGGCTGCTGGTGGCGCTCGCCGACCGGTTCGCCGAGGAGGGGTCGGCCCCGCTGCGCATCCCGTTCGGCCGGGTGGCCCGGATCGACAGTGCGGTCCGGCTGCGGGCCCGCGCCGACGAGTTGCCCCGCCCGCCGGTGGAGACGTGGCTGCGGCGGCACCTGATCGACCGGATTCCGGGGGCCGACCGTGCGAGCGGGTGAGCTGCTCGGGCGCACCGCGTACGACCTGCACGGCCGGCGGCTGGGGCGGGTGGTGGACGTGGTGGTGCGGGGGGACTTCCCGGACGGCCGGCTGCGGCTGACCGACGTACTGGTGACCGGTCACTGGTGGAGCCGGGTGTGGGGCCGGTTGATCGGGGCGCAGCGGCACCCGTCCGGCCCCTGGCTCATCCGGGTGACGGCGCAGGCGTTGAGCCGGGACACCCGCCAGTTCCCCGCCGACCAGATCCAGCTGCTGCCCCCGGTGCCGGGTTTCCCGTTCGGCGACCCGACGCCCCCGGACTGATCCCGGGTCGGGTCAGGCGTGGGCCTCGTCGGGTACGGGTTCCGGTTCCTCGGCGGGGGTCGCGGTCGGGGCGTGGTGCAGCCGGATCTGGGTGATGGCGCGCTGGTCGACGCCGGTGACGGTGATCTCCCAGTCGTCGATGGTGACCTGCTCCCCGGCGACGGTGGGGATGTGCCCGAGGCAGGACAGCACCATCCCGGCGACGGTGGTGTAGTCACCGGCGGGCCGGTTGGGCACCTCGACGCCGATGTCGGTCAGGTCGTGCACGGGGAAGGTGCCGGGCAGCACCAGCGAGCCGTCGTCCTCGGTGCGCACCGCGCGGACGTCCCGGTCGGTCTCGTCGTAGATCTCCCCGACGATCTCCTCCAGGATGTCCTCCAGGGTGACGATGCCGTCGACCGCGCCCCGCTCGTCGACAACCAGGGCGATGTGCTGCCGCTCGGCCTTGAACTGGCGCAACGCGTCGACCACCGGCAGCGAGTCGGGCAGCAGCATCGGCGGGCGGGCGCAGTCGTCGACCGGCCGGTCGTCCGGCACCCCCACCAGGTCCCGCAGGTGGATCACGCCGACCGCGTCGTCGAGGCCGCCGTGGCGGACCACCGGGGCCCGGGAGTGGCCGGTGGCGGCCAGCAGCAGCCGGGCGGCCTCCGCAGTGGTCCCGCTGTCGAGCGTGAAGACCTGCAACCGGGGTACGAGCACCGCCCGCAGCTGCCGGTCGGCGATCTCCACCGCGCCGGCGATGATGGTGCGTTGTTCCTTGGTGAAGCCGTGGTTGCCGGCGACGATGTCGCGCAGCTCGTCCGGGCCGATCTCGTCGGGCTGGTGCTTCGGGTCGACCCCGGCGAGGCGGACCACCAGGTCGCTTGTCGCCCCGAGCAGCCACACCGCCGGGCGGGTGAAGCTGGACAGGATGTCCAGGGGGCGGGCCACCAGCAGCGCCCAGCGTTCGGCGCGCTGCATGGCGATCCGCTTCGGGGCCAGCTCGCCGAAGACCAGGGTGACGAAGGTCAGCACCAGGGTGACCAGCACGATGGCCACCGTCTCGGCGGCGCTGCCGAGGAACCCGAGCAGCGGGACCAGTGGCTTGGCCAGGGAGACCGCGGCGGCGGCCGAGGCGAGGAAACCGGCCAGGGTGATGCCGATCTGGATGGTGGCGAGGAAGCGGTTCGGGTCCTTGGCGAGCCGGGCGAGCACCCGGCCGGCCCGGCTGGAGCGTTCCAGCCGCTGCACTTGGCTGTCCCGCAGCGACACCAGCGCCATCTCGCTGCCCGCGAAGATCGCGTTGAGCACCACCAGGACTCCGACCAGGGCCAACTGGCTCCAGTAGCTCTGCACGCCCGGCACTCTCCCTCAGGCGGTGGGCGTCGGCGACACCGCCGACGCTGCCGGACGGAGGACCCGCCCGGCGTAGCCCAGTCTGTGCCCAGCCGCGCGGTCCGCGAACCCTCCCCACGGCCATCGTCCCGGGCGCGGCCCGAGCGGCGGCCCGGCCCCGCCCGGCCGTTCACTGACCTCCGCCAGGGAGGCCGGCCCTCAGGGTTGCCCGACGCTCAGGGCTGCCCGGCGGTCAGGCCAGGTCGAGGACGTACGCGTCGCCCTCGGGGCGGAAGCCGAGCCGGTGGTAGTAGGGGGCGACCATGCCCGGTGGGCTGACCACCCGGCGGAACCCCCGGTCGGTGAACAGGCTGCTGCGGCGGTAGACGAACTCGCCGGGGGTGAAGTCGCGGAAACGGCGGGTGACGTAGTCCAGGTCGATCTGGGCGACGCCGTCCGCCTCGGCGTGCGACAGCACCACCCCGACCACCTCGTCGTGGCGTACCACGAGGAAGGCCGACCGGTCGGCGGCGGCCGGGGGTGGGCGGAAGTCGGGGTTGAACCGGGCGATGTCGGCGGCGTGCACCCGCAACGTGTGGGCCAGGAACTGGTCTCCGACGCCCACCTCGACCACCTGGTAGGCGCGGTCGTCGTGCCGGGTGGCCAGCATCTTCCGCAGGTACCACACGTTGATCACGGCGAGCACCACGTTGAGCCCGACCATCGGCCAGACCTGCACGGCGGCGTTGTAGCCGATCAGGATCAGGCAGCCGACCAGGTTGAGGGCGCGCAGCCGCAGGATGCGCGTCTGCAGCAGCGACCAGACCAGCAGCGCGGAGCCGGCCCAGCCGACGAGTTCGAGCCAGTTCACTCCGCGAGACTAGTGCCCGCCCTGGTCAGCGGGGACGTCGGGCAGCTCCAGCAGCCATTCCTCGACCTCGACGCCCCGGCCGGGGGCGAATCCCGAGTCCTCGCCGACGACGACGAAGCCGCACTTGCGCAGCACCGCCAGGGAGGCCCGGTTGTCCTTCGCGGCGCGGGCACGCAGCGGCCGGTGCGGCAGCTCCCGCAGCAGTGCGGTCAGCGCGGCGGTGGCGTGCCCGCGCCCCCACCGGCGCGGGTCGATCCAGTAGCTGACCTCGGTGTGTTCGCCCACCGGGAACGCCGCCACGTGCCCGACCACCGCGCCGTCGACGACCACCGTGCGGTTGACCACGGTCGGGTCGGCGCGGATGCGGGCCCAGTGCGCGTCGAAGACCCCCCGGTCGGTCGGGTCGGCCGGGCCGAACGCCGCCATCCAGGCCGCCTCCGGGTCCTGCTCGTGGGCGAAGAAGTGCGGCAGGTCGTCGTCGCGCACCGGGCGCAGGGACACATCGGCGGTCACCGCCGGAGGATACGCACCGGCACCGACACGTCGGGACCTGTGGCCCGGTCGGCGTACCGTCCGGCCCTGCCGGTGGACCCCCCGGCGTTGCTACCAACGAAGGGACAGGTCCGACCGGCGAGTGGAGTGGAGGCCGGGGCCATGACCAGGTACGTCTACGACTTCATCGAGGGTGACCGCAGCAGGGCCGACCTGCTCGGCGGCAAGGGCGCCAACCTCGCCGAGATGACCCGGCTCGGGTTGCCGGTGCCGCCCGGCTTCACCATCGGCACCGACGCCTGCCGGGCGTACCTGGCCACCGGGTCGCCGCCGGACGGGCTGTTCGCGGAGGTCGACACCCACCTGCGGCGGGTGGAGCGGCAGGTGGGCCGGCGGCTCGGCGACCCGCACGACCCGCTGCTGCTGGCGGTGCGTTCCGGCGGCCGGTACTCGATGCCCGGGATGATGGAGACGATCCTGGACATCGGGCTCACCGACGCCACCGTGGCGGGGTTGGCCGCCCGCACCGGCGACGCGAGGTTCGCGTGGGACTCGTACCGGCGGTTGATCCAGATGTTCGGCCGGACCGTGCACGGGGTGCCGGCGGAGGAGTTCGACCACGAGTTGGCCGCCCTGCGGGCCACCGCCGGCCCGGACGGGCCGGACGCCGGACAGCTGCGCGACCTGGTGTCGACGTACCAGAAGATCTTCCTGCGGGTGGTGGGGCACGAGTTCCCGCAGTCCCCGCAGGAGCAGTTGCGGCAGGCCGTGCAGTCGGTGTTCGCGTCGTGGAACTCCGCGCGGGCCCGGATCTACCGGCGGCAGGAGCACATCCCCGACGACCTGGGCACCGCCGTCAACGTGATGGCGATGGTCTTCGGCAACCTCGGCCCGGACTCCGGCACCGGGGTGGCGTTCACCCGGGACCCGGCCACCGGCCTGCCCGGCGTGTACGGCGACTACCTGCCCGACGCCCAGGGCGAGGACGTGGTGGCCGGCATCCGCAACACCGTCGCCCTGCCTGAGCTGGCCCGGCTCGACCCGGCGAGCTTCCAGCAGCTCACCGGGGTGCTGGCCACGCTGGAACGGCACTACCGGGACCTGTGCGACGTGGAGTTCACCATCGAACGCGGCACGCTGTGGATGTTGCAGACCCGGGTCGGCAAGCGGACCGCCGCCGCCGCGTTCGTGATCGCCGCCCAGCTCGTCGACGAGGGGCTGATCACCCTGGACGAGGCGTTGTGCCGGGTCAGCGGGGCACAGTTGGGTCAGTTGATGTTCCCCGCGTTCGACCTGGCCGGCGCGCCGCCGCCGCTCACCGTCGGGGTGGGGGCGTCGCCGGGGGCGGCGGTGGGTCGGGTGGTGTTCGACTCGGCCGCCGCGACCGCCGCCGACGGGCCGGTGATCCTGGTGCGTCGGGAGACCAACCCGGACGACCTGCCCGGCATGATCGCCGCCGCCGGGGTGCTCACCGCACGGGGCGGGAAGACCTCGCACGCCGCCGTGGTGGCCCGCGGCATGGGCCGCACGTGCGTCTGCGGCGCGGACGCGCTGGTGGTCGACCCCGATCGGGGCGAGTTCACCGTCGGCGACCGGGTGGTCCGGGCCGGTGAGGTGATCTCGATCGACGGGACCACCGGCCGGGTCTACCCGGGTGCGGTGCCGGTGCAGCCCTCCCCCGTCGCCCGGTACCTCGCCGGTGAGCTGGACCCGCAGGCCGACCCGCTGGTGGCGGCCGTGCACCGGCTGCTCGGGCACGCCGACGCGGTACGCCGGCTCGGGGTGCGGGCCAACGCGGACACCGCCGCGGACGCCCGTCGGGCCCGCGCGCTCGGCGCCGCCGGCATCGGGCTGTGCCGCACCGAGCACATGTTCCTCGGCGGGCGGCGGGAGCTGGTGGAACGGCTGATCCTGGCCGAGGGGCCGGACGCGGTGGCCGGGGCGCTGGCGGCGCTGCTGCCGTTGCAGCGGGCCGACTTCACCGAACTCCTCGCCGCGATGGACGGCCTGCCGGTGACGATCCGGCTGATCGACCCGCCGCTGCACGAGTTCCTGCCGCCGCTGGCCGAGCTGACCGCGCGGGTCGCCCGCGCCGAGGCGTCGGGCCGGGACCCGGGACGCGACGGGCGACTGCTGACGGCGGTCCGCCGGATGCACGAGGCCAACCCGATGCTGGGGCTGCGTGGGGTGCGTCTCGGGCTGGTGGTGCCCGGGTTGTTCGCCATGCAGGTGCGGGCGGTGGCTGAGGCGGCGGCGCAGCGGGTCCGCGACGGCGGGGACCCCCGCCCGGAGATCATGGTGCCGCTGGTGGGTGACGTGCGGGAGTTGGCGGTCGTGCGGGCGGAGGCCGAGCGGGTGCTCGCCGAGGTGCCCGACGCGCCGGCCGTGCCGATCGGCACGATGATCGAGGTGCCCCGGGCGGCGCTGACCGCCGGACAGATCGCCACCCAGGCGCACTTCTTCTCCTTCGGCACCAACGACCTGACCCAGCTCACCTGGGCGTTCTCCCGCGACGACGTGGAGGGGTCGTTCTTCGGGGCGTACCTGCAACGGGGGATCTTCGAGGTGTCGCCGTTCGAGAGCCTCGACACCGTCGGGGTGGGCCAGCTCGTGCGGCTGGCCGTGGCACAGGGGCGGGCCACCCGCCCGGAGTTGACCGTCGGGGTCTGCGGCGAGCACGGCGGCGACCCCGACTCGGTGGCGTTCTTCGCCGACGCCGGCCTGGACTACGTCTCGTGCTCGCCGTACCGGGTGCCGGTCGCCCGGCTCGCGGCGGGCCGGGCCGCCGTCGCCGCCGGCACCGGCACGTCCGACAGCCGATAGGAGGCAGCGCCATGACCGCGATCTTCAACCCGACCGGACCCGCCACGCTGGGCCCACCGCCGGTGCCGCGTACCCCGGTGGAGGCCACCGGGACCACGACGGCCGGGCCGGTGGGGCCGGTGCTGGCGCTGCCCGGTTCGCCGGCCGCCGCGCTGGTGCCGGTGACCCGCGACGGGCGGGCCGTCGGGACGTTCGTGCTCGCCGACGGGCGGGTCCGCTACCAGGCGCTGCCCGACCCGGACCGGGTGCTCGCCGCCGCGGCCGGCGCCGCCGCCGTCGCCCTGCTCACCGCGGGCGTGGCGGTGGTGGCGCGGCGTCGGCCACCGGCGATCCGCACGGTCACCATGGGGCCCGGCGGCTGGGTCAGCCTGCGCGGAGCGCGGGTGCCCGCACTGCGCCCGGCGACGCCCCGGCCGTGGTGGGCGCGGCTGCTGCGCGCCCAGCGGCTCGTCGTGCGGCGCTGACCGGCCGCCGGGGGTCTTTGGTCCCGGGCGGGGGTGGTCCTGCGCCTCTGCCCGGGACGGACCGACCCGACGAGGCTGATGGTGCAGGCGCAACACCCCGGCGGCCCAGGCCGCCGGACCCGACCAGCGCGGAAGGACCGATCATGACCGGCACCGCACATCTCGACCCGTGGCGCGGCTTCACCGGCGACGCCTGGCGCGACACCGTCGACGTGGCCGCCTTCGTCCGGGACAACCACGAGCCCTACACCGGGGACGCGTCGTTCCTCACCGGACCCACCTGCCGCACCCTGGAGGTCTGGGGCACGCTGCGGTCGATGTTCGTCGAGGAACGCCGACGCGGCGTGTACGACGTCGACGCCGCCACCCCGTCCACCATCACCGCGCACGCCCCCGGGTACATCGACCGGGAGCGGGAGCTGATCGTCGGGTTGCAGACCGACGCGCCGCTGCGCCGGGCCATCATGCCCGCCGGTGGGCTGCGGATGGTGGAGACCGCGCTGAAGGCGTACGGCTACCCCGCCGACCCGCAGGTGCACCGGATCTTCACCACGTACCGCAAGACGCACAACGACGCGGTGTTCGACGCGTACCCGGCCGACGTGCTCGCCGCGCGCCGCTCGCACGTCATCACCGGGCTGCCCGACGCGTACGGGCGGGGGCGGATCATCGGCGACTACCGGCGGGTGGCGCTGTACGGGGTGGACCGGCTGGTCGCCGAGCGCAAGGCGCTCAAGGCGGCGCTGGACGACCGGCCGTCGACCGACGAGGTGATCCGGGACCGGGAGGAGCTGGCCGAGCAGATCCGGGCCCTCGGCGAGCTGGCGCAGATGGCGGCGGGCTACGGCTACGACATCTCCGGGCCGGCGACCACCGGCCGGGAGGCGATCCAGTGGCTCTACTTCGCCTACCTCGCCGCCACCAAGGAGCAGAACGGCGCGGCGATGTCGCTGGGACGTACCGCCGGGTTCGTCGACGTCTACCTGCGGCGGGACCTCGCCGAGGGACGGTTGACCGAGATCGACGCCCAGGAGCTGGTCGACGACTTCGTGATCAAGCTGCGGATCGTCCGGTTCCTGCGCACCCCCGAGTACGACCAGCTCTTCTCGGGTGACCCGACCTGGGTCACCGAGGCGCTCGGCGGGATGGGTGCCGACGGCCGGCCGCTGGTCACCCGGACCAGCTTCCGCTACCTGCAGACCCTCTACAACCTCGGTCCCGCGCCGGAGCCGAACCTGACGGTGCTCTGGTCGCCCCGGCTGCCGGTCGGCTTCAAGCGGTTCTGCGCCCAGGTGTCCCTGGACACCAGCGCCATCCAGTACGAGAACGACGACCTGATCCGGCCGGCGTACGACGACGACACCGCGATCGCCTGCTGCGTGTCGGCGATGCGGGTGGGCCGGGACATGCAGTTCTTCGGCGCCCGCGCCAACCTCGCCAAGGCCCTGCTGTACGCGATCAACGGCGGGCGGGACGAGATCAGCGGGGAGCAGATCGCCCCGGCCACCGCACCCGTCGGCGGGGAGACCCTCGACTACGCCGAGGTGCTGGCCGCCTACGAGCGCACCCTGGACTGGCTGGCCGAGACGTACGTGGACGCGTTGAACGTGATCCACCACCAGCACGACCGGTACGCCTACGAGCGGCTGGAGATGGCCCTGCACGACCACCCGGTGCGCCGGTTCATGGCCACCGGCATCGCCGGGCTGTCGGTGGCGGTGGACAGCCTCGCCGCGATCCGATACGGCAAGGTGAAGGTGCTGCGCGACGACACCGGGCTGGCGATCGACTACGTGGTCGAGGGGGAACCGCCGACGTACGGCAACAACGACGAGCGGGCCGACGCGATCGCGGTGTGGCTGACCGAGACGTTCGCGGCGAAGCTGCGCCGGCAGCGCACCTACCGCGACGCGGAGCTGACCATGTCGGTGCTGACCATCACCTCCAACGTGGTGTACGGCAAGCACACCGGCAACACCCCGGACGGCCGGCGGGCCGGTGAACCGTTCGCCCCGGGTGCGAACCCGATGAACGGCCGGGACAGCCACGGGCTGGTGGCCGCCGCGCTGTCGGTGGCGAAGCTGCCGTACGACGCGGCCCGCGACGGCATCTCGCTGACCTCGACGGTGACCCCGGACGGGTTGGGCCACACCCGCGACGAGCGGATCGACAACCTGGCCGGGGTGCTGGACGGCTACACCGACGCCGGTGGCTTCCACCTCAACGTCAACGTGCTGGACCGGGCCACCCTGGTCGACGCGATGGCGCACCCGGAGCGCTACCCGCAGTTGACCGTCCGGGTCTCCGGGTACGCGGTGAACTTCGTCCGGCTCACCCGGGAACAGCAGGAGGACGTGGTGTCCCGGACCTTCCACGGGTCGCTGTGAACGTCCGGCCGCCCGACGCCGTCGCCACCGCCAGCCGGCGGGGCGACGGCGTGCCGACCGGGGCGGTGCACTCGTGGGACGTGTCGGTGGGGGTGGACGGGCCGGGCACCCGGTTCGTGGCCTTCCTCGCCGGCTGCCCGCTGCGCTGCCGGTACTGCCACAGCCCGGACACCTGGTACCGGCGCAGCGGCCGGCACCGCACGGTGGACGAGCTGATGGCGGAGATCGAGCCGTACCGGCGGTTCATCGCGGTAGCGGGTGGCGGGGTGACGATCAGCGGCGGCGAGCCGCTGATGCAGCCCCGGTTCACCGGCGAGGTGCTGCGCCGCTGTCACGATCTCGGCCTGCACACCGCGCTGGACACCTCGGGTTTCCTCGGCGTCCGCGCCGACGACGCCCTGCTCGACGCCACCGACCTGGTGCTGCTGGACGTCAAGTCGTGGGACCCGGCGACCTACCGCCGGGTCACCCGCACCGGGTCGGTCACCCCGACGTTGCGCTTCGGCCGCCGGCTCGCCGACCGGGGCACCCCGATCTGGGTACGGTTCGTGCTGGTCCCCGGCCTCACCGACGCCGAGGAGAACGTGGCGGGCGTCGCGGACTTCGTCGCCGGGCTGGCCACGGTGCAGCGGGTCGAGGTGCTGCCGTTCCACCGCCTCGGCGCGCACAAGTACGCCGAGCTGGGGCTGACCTTTCCGCTGGCCCGCACGGAACCGCCGACCCCGGAGCTGGTGGCCCGGGTCCGGAGCCAGTTCGCCGAACGCGGCCTGACCGTCACCTGACCCGGCCGGGGGCTGGTCAGCCCTGGGTGTCCTCGTCCGCCGGACGGGGCTGCCGGTGGTCCCGGATGTATGCCTCGACGTCGGACCGCAGCCACACCGAGCCGCCCTGCAACGTCTGGAACGGGCGCGGGAACTTGGGGTGGACGACGATCTGGCGCAGTCGGGAGCGGCCCACGCCCAGCATCGCCATCATCTCTGCCGGCCCGACAAGCGGCCCTGGCACCTCCGGCTCACCCATGCGCAACAAGGTAGACATGGGCTTGCCTACCCAATTTATCGCACGTAATACGGCCTTCTCAATCATGTGCGCCTGATCTGGCTGGACAAAATTAGGTCTACTAGAATTGACAGGGGGTTACCGGCGGTGTGGAATCGGTGACGCGGTGCCTCCGCCCTGGTGGAGCTGGGCTCGGCGGGGCGGGGTGCCGCGACGACCCCACCCCCGGGAGGCGCAATGTGTCGACACCGCGCGGTGCCGTACCTGATCGAGTTGGCCTGGCGCTGCCTGGACCAGCACCGCGACCGGCGGTGCGACAAGTGCACCGGCACCGGCTTCTGCCCAGTGGTGGAGGCCGCGCGCACCCGGATCAGGGCGTGGCGTCGGTACCGCAGCGTGTTCGGTCGGCGGTGAACGCGCCCCTGCCGAGGGCGGGCGACCTGCTCCTGCTGACCCGGGCGGCAAGCGTCCAGTTCGTCAGGCCGGTCCGGTTCCGGGTGATCCGGGTGCTCGACTGGCCGACGTACGACGGCTGGGTCTGGCTCGACGGCTACCGCCTCGACGACCGGGGCGACGCGGTGGCCCGCCGGTCGGTCTTCGTCCGCCCGGCGGGCCTGGTCGTCCTCCCCCGCACCGCCCCCACGCCGGCACAGCGGTCCGGGCCGACACCGCCGGGGGTGTCGACGCGGGCGCGGGTCAGCTCGCGGCCGAGGTCGGGTAGCCGTACAGGTCGAGCAGCCGGACCCGGGACGCCTGGAGCCGGTCCACCACCACGCTCATGAACCGGGTGGTGAGCTGCCGGCCCAGGGCGTCGTCGGACTCCATCAGCCGGCGTACCCCCTCGGCGGTGAACTCCACGGTGGGGGTCCGCCGGACGGCGACCGCACCGAACTGCCAGCGGTACGGCGGGAACAGCCACGACCAGCCCAGCACCCCACCGGCCCCGATCGACTCGATGCCGACGTCGCCGCGTGCGGGGACCGGGAAGTCCAGCGCCACCTCACCGCCCCGGACCAGCCAGAACCGTTCCGCCGGCTGACCGGCGCGGAACAGCCGGTGACCGGGGTGCCAGACCACCGGTCGGGCGTACCCGGTCAGCCGGGGCAGCCACTGCGGCGGCAGCCCGGCGAGGAAGGGGTGCTCGGTGAGCATCTCCAGAGGGGTCATCGGGGTGCCCTTCGCCGGTGGTCGTCGCCTCCATGGCACACCCGTCGGCGGCCGAACGGCAGGGCCGTTGGTCCCGTGACCTGCGGCGGATCGCCTCTGCCCGCCCGGCCGGCACGGCGCGACG
Organism: Micromonospora sp.; assembly: GCF_048594385.1. Classification (NCBI taxonomy): domain Bacteria; kingdom Bacillati; phylum Actinomycetota; class Actinomycetes; order Micromonosporales; family Micromonosporaceae; genus Micromonospora; species Micromonospora sp. Next base: position 15,086 of record NZ_JBMDWU010000317.1, read on the forward strand.
CTGGACCGGGACGGCGTGCCCGGGACGCGCCGCGACGAGACGGGGAGGCCGCCGGTGGCGACATCCGGTGCAGGGTCGGTGCTGACGGACGGCACCCGAGACGCGGGGCCGGTGACCACCGGCCTGTCCACCGCCGAGGCGGCGGCGCGGCTGCGCGCGGACGGCCCGAACACCGTCGCCGCGCCGGCCCGGCGGTGGCTCGTCGGCCGGGTGCTGCGCCAGCTCACCGATCCGCTCGTCGCCCTGCTGCTGGCCGCCGCAGTGGTCACCACCCTGCTCGGCGACTGGCCCGACACGGCGGTGATCGTGCTGGTGGTGGCGGTGAACACCGTCATCGGGGTGGTGCAGGAGGTTCGCGCCGACCGGGCCATCGCCGCCCTGGACCAGCTCTCCGCCCCCACCGCCCGGGTGGTACGCGACGGCCGGGACGTGGTGCTGCCGGCCGTCGAGCTGGTCCGCGACGACCTGGTCCGGGTGGAGGCCGGTGACGTCGTCCCGGCGGACCTGCGGCTGGTCGAGGCGAACCGGTTCCAGGTCGACGAGTCGGCGCTGACCGGCGAGTCGGTGCCGGTGCAACGCCACGACGGCGAGGAGGCGCGGGCCGGCACGGTGGTGACCACCGGCCGGGCCGCCGGCACCGTGATCCGCACCGGCGCGGCTTCCGCGCTGGGCAGGATCAGCGCGCTGGTCGCCGGCACCCGGCCGGCCCCGACCCCGTTGCAGCGCCGGCTGGCGGTGCTCGGCCGGGTCCTCGCGCTGGTCGTGGTGGCCCTGTCCGGGCTGGTCTTCGCCATCGGCGTCGCCGGGGGCCGGCCGGTGGTGGAGATGGCCGTGACGGCGGTGAGCCTGGTGGTCGCGGCCGTACCGGAATCGCTGCCGGCGGTGGTGACCCTGGCGCTGGCGCTGGGCGCACGCCGGATGGCCGGGGCACGGGCCATCCCGCGCCGGCTGCACGCGGTGGAGACCCTCGGCTCGGTCACGGTGATCGCCTCCGACAAGACCGGCACCCTCACCGAGGGCCGGATGGCGGTCCGGCCCGCGGTCACCCCCGACGGCACCCGGTACGACGTCGACGGGGTCGGCTACGCCCCGCACGGGCGGGTGGGCCGCGACGGCGTACCGGTGACCGTGCCGGAGGACCTGCGCCGGCTGGCCCGCGCCGGGCTGCTCTGCAACGACGCGACGCTGTCGCCGCCGCAGGACGACCAGCCCGACTGGGGCGCGGTCGGTGACCCGCTGGAGGCCGCCCTGGTCGCCTTCGCCGGCCGGTGCGGGCTGGAACCGACGGCCACCCGCAGCGCCTGGCCCCGGGTCGCCGAGCACCCGTTCGCGCAGGCCACCCGCCGGATGGCCACCGCACACCGGGCCTGCGACGGGCAGCACCTGATCGTCTGCAAGGGGGCACCGGAGAACGTGCTGACCACCGCCCTGCTGGACGCCACCGCCGAGGAGATCGACACGCTGACCACCGCCGCCCGCGAGTTGGCCGCCGAAGGGCTGCGGGTGCTCGCGGTGGCGTCCGCGCTCGTCGACACGCCGCCCGACCTGGCGGCACCGGTCGGGTTGCGCCCGGTGGGGCTGGTCGCCGTCGGTGACCCGCTGCGGGCCGGGGCCGCCGGGATCGCCGCCGGTCTCGACACCGCCGGGGTACGGCTGCTGCTGGTCACCGGCGACCATCCGGCGACCGCCGCCGCGATCGGCGGCCGGCTCGGCCTGTGGCAGCCCGGCGACCCGGTGGTGCGGGGCGACACCGACGACGCCACGCGGGCCGGGCCGCACGCCCGGGTGTTCGCCCGCACCCAGCCGGAACAGAAGCTGGACGTCATCGCCGACCTCCAGGCCCGGGGGCACGTGGTGGCGATGACCGGCGACGGGGTCAACGACGCCCCGGCGCTGCGCCGCGCCGACATCGGGGTGGCGATGGGCGGCGGCACCGAGGTCGCCCGGCAGGCCGCCGACCTGGTGCTGGTCGACGACGACCTGGCCACCGTCACCGTCGCGATCGGCGAGGGCAGGCGGATCTACGACAACATCCGCCGGTTCCTGCGCTACGCCCTCTCCGGCGGGGTGGCCGAGATCGTGGTGATGCTGCTCGGTCCGCTGTTCGGACTGCCCGTACCGCTGCTGCCGGCGCAGATCCTCTGGATCAACCTGCTCACCCACGGGCTGCCGGGGGTGGCGCTCGGCGCGGAACCCGCCGAGCCGGGCACCCTGCGCCGGGCACCCCGCTCGCCCCGCGAGTCGGTGCTCGGGGCCGGACTGGGCCGCGACGTGCTGGTCACCGGGGCGCTGATCGCGACGGTGGTGCTGGCCGCCGGGGTGACCGCCAACCACGCCGGGTTGCCCTGGCAGTCGGTGGTGTTCGTGGTGCTGGGCCTGGCCCAGCTCGGGGTGGCGCTCGCCGTCCGGGCACCCCGGGCGGGCGGGGCGGGGCGGGCCAACCCGGGGCTGCTCGTCGCCGTGGCCGGGTCGGCGCTGCTCCAGGTCGGCGGCGTGCTGCTGCCGCCGCTGCGGATGCTGCTCGGCACCGAACCCCTCGCCCCCACCGTCCTGCTGGCCTGCCTGGCGGTCAGCGCCCTGCCCGGCCTGGCGCTGCGGCTGGCCCGCCGCCGCCCCGCCACCGGCACCCCGGCCCCGCCCCACCCCCGGCGGCCGGCCGGGGCCGTCACCGACGCCGGCACCGACGCGGTGACCGACGTCCCGACGGCCGCCGTCACCGATCCCACCCGGGTCGCGGTCACCGATCCGGCGGTCGACGGGCCGGGCCGGGAACGTCCGGTGCGGGACCAAGGACCCACCGGCGGGGCCGGACGCCCCTGACCGGGCGGGCCGGGCCCGACCAGGCTGGAGACGGACGAAGGAGGACGTGATGACCAACAGAGCCGGTGCCCCCGTCGTGGTGGGTGTGGACGGTTCCCGATCGGCGTTGGACGCGGTCGGGGTGGCCGCCCGGGAGGCCGTCGCCCGCAACCGCCCGCTGCGGGTGGTGCACGCGTTCATCTGGCCGCTCTTCGGTGCCCCGCTCGGCCCCGCGCCCGGCGGACCGCCCGACGGCGGGCTGCGCAACGAGGCCGAACGGATCGTCACCGAGGCGGTCGCCGAAGCCGGCAAGATCGCTCCGGAGCTGACCGTCACCGGGTACCTGTGCGACGGCGCGCCGACCCCGGTGCTGCTGCGCGAGGCCCGCGACGCGGCGCTGGTGGTGCTCGGCACCCGGGGGCTGGGCGGCTTCGCCGGGCTGCTGATCGGTTCCGTGGCGGTCCAGGTCTCGGCCCGCGCCGACTGCCCGGTGCTGGTGGTCCGGGGTGAGCCGCGGGCGGACGGCCCGGTGCTGGTCGGGGTGGACGGGTCCGCGCTGTCCACCGAGGCGCTCGGGTTCGCCTTCGCCGCGGCGGCGCAGCGGGACACCGGGCTGTTGGCCGTGCACGCCTGGCTGACCCCGGCACCGATCGGCCCGGGTGACGTGCTGCCGCTGGTCTACGACGTGGAGGCGGTCGCCGCCGAGGAGGAGCGGGTGCTCGCCGAGGCGTTGGCCGGCTGGTCGGAACGCTATCCGGACGTGCCGGTGACCCGGCGGCTGGTGCCCGGCGCGGCGGCCCGGGTGCTGGTCGAGGAGTCGGCGTCGGCCCAGCTCACCGTCGTCGGCGCGCACGGCCGCGGCGCCCTGGGCGGGGTGCTGCTCGGATCGGTCAGCCACGCGGTGCTGCACCACGCACACAGCCCACTGGTGATCGTCCGACGTCGGACGGCCTGACCGCACGGGGCGGCGCGCCCGGTCGGGTCACCTGCCGGCGCGGGCGGGCCGGCGCGTCGACAATGGGCTGGACCGGCGACGAGGGCAGAACCGGCGACACGGGCGGAACCGTTCCTGGAGGGCCGATGAACCGACCGGTAGTGGTGGGGGTGGACGGATCGCCGGCCAGCCTGGCCGCCACGGAGCAGGCCGCCCACGCGGCGGTGCTGCGTGGCGCGCCCCTGCACCTGGTGCACGGCTACCTGCATCCGCTCGGGTACGGCGTCCCGCTGAACCCGTACGACCTGGGGGTGCCGGCGCCGTCGGAGGAGGCGCAGCGGATGTTGGAGCGGACCGCCGCCGAACTGACCGAGAGGTGGTCGGGGCTGACCGTGCAGGCGCGGCAGGTCGCCGGTGGGGCGGGCGCGACGCTGGTCGAGGAGTCCCGCCGGGCCGATCTGGTGGTGGTGGGCAGCCGGGGCCTGGGCGGGTTCGCCGGGTTGCTGCTCGGCTCCGTCGGCGCGCAGGTCGCCGCGCACGCGCACTGCCCGGTGCTGGTGGTGCGTCCGGATACCCCGGCGGGTCGCCCGGACGGGCCGGTGCTGGTGGGCGTGGACGGCTCGCCGGCCGCCGGGGTGGCCGCCGACCAGGCCGCCGCCGAGGCCGTCCGACGGGGGGTCCCGCTGGTGCTGGTGCACGTCGGCCCCACCCCGCCGGAGCGGGACGAGACCGAGGCGGAGCAGGCCGAGGCCGCGTACCGGGCGCACGCCGTGCGGTTGCTCGCCGAGGCGTCCGCCGCCGTGCGTGCCGACCACCCGGACGTGGTGCTGCGGGAGCATCCGGTCCGGGCGGTCGGCGTGGCGCAGGGACTCGTCGAGGTGAGCGCGACGGCGTCGGTGCTGGCCGTCGGCACCCGGGGGCGGGGTGGTTTCACCGGCCTGCTGTTGGGTTCGGTCAGCCAGGCGGTGCTGCAGCACGCCCACTGCCCGGTGCTGGTGGCCCACCCGTACCGGTGAGGGCTCAGCCCTCCCGACCGCCGAGGAGCTGCGCGAAGTCGGTGGTGAGGGCGAACGGGTCGGCCGGCCCGGTGGCCGGTGGACGCCTGTCGACCTGGTCGGCCAACTCCCGGCCGGCACGCTGGATCCGGGACCGCAGCGCCCCCTCGGCGGTGCCACCGGACCAGTCCTCGGGCGCGGCGAACACCGACGTCGGCAGCACCACCGCCCGCAGGTAGCCGAACATCGGCCGGACGGCGTGTTCCAGGGCCAGCGAGTGCCGGGCGGTGCCGCCGGTCGCGCCGATCAGCACCGGCCGGTCGACCAGCGCCTGGGCGTCCACCACGTCGAAGAAGGACTTGAACAGCCCGTTGTACGACGCGTTGAAGATCGGCGTGACCGCGACGATGCCGTCGGCACCGGTGACCGCGTCCAGGGCGGCCCGCAGCTCGGTCGACGGGAAGCCGGTGAGCAGGTTGTTCACCACGTCGTGGGCGTGGTCGCGCAGCTCCACCACCCGCAGCTCCACCTCGTCGCCGCGCCCGACCAGCTCGTCGCGGGCGGCCGCGGCGAGCTGGTCGGCGAGCAGCCGGGTGGACGACGGCTGGCTCAGCCCCGCCGACACCACGGCCAGGGTGCGGCGGGTCATCGCCGACCCTCCGCCCCGGCCCCGGCCAGGTCACCGGCGTCGGCCGTCCCGGTGGCCGCCTTGTCGGCGGCGTCGCGGGCGGCGACCAGCGAGGCGTGGGTGGGCGCGACCGGCACGTGCGCCGGGCGCAGCGCGTCGAACTCCTTGCGCAGCACGGGTACGACCTCCTCGCCGAGCAGGTCGAGCTGCTCCAGCACCGTCTTCAGGGGCAGCCCCGCGTGGTCGAGCAGGAACAGCTGCCGCTGGTAGTCGCCGACGTACTCGCGGAAACCGAGGGTACGGTCGATGACCTGCTGCGGGCTGCCCACGGTCAACGGGGTCTCCCGGGTGAACTCCTCCAGCGACGGCCCGTGTCCGTAGACCGGCGCGTTGTCGAAGTACGGCCGGAACTCGCGGACCGCGTCCTGCGAGTTGCGCCGCATGAACACCTGGCCGCCGAGCCCGACGATGGCCTGCTCGGGCGAGCCGTGGCCGTAGTGGGCGAAGCGCTGCCGGTAGAGGCCGACCATCCGCTGGGTGTGCTCCTTGGGCCAGAAGATGTGGTTGGCGAAGAAGCCGTCACCGTAGTACGCGGCCTGCTCGGCGATCTCGGGGCTGCGGATCGAGCCGTGCCAGACGAACGGCGGCACGCCGTCGAGCGGGCGCGGGGTCGACGTGAACGACTGCAACGGGGTGCGGAACTTGCCCTGCCAGTCGACGACGTCCTCGCGCCACAGCCGGTGCAGCAGCTCGTAGTTCTCCACGGCCAGCCGGATGCCGTTGCGGATGTCCTGCCCGAACCACGGGTAGACCGGCCCGGTGTTGCCGCGCCCCATCATCAGGTCCACCCGGCCGTCGGCCAGGTGCTGGAGCATGGCGTAGTCCTCGGCGATCTTCACCGGGTCGTTCGTGGTGATCAGCGTGGTCGAGGTGGACAGCAGCAGCCGCTCGGTACGGGCGGCGATGTGCCCCAGCATGGTGGTGGGCGAGGAGGGGACGAACGGGCGGTTGTGGTGCTCACCGGTGGCGAAGACGTCGAGACCGACCTCTTCGGCCTTGAGGGCGATCGCCACCATCGCCTTGATCCGCTCGTGCTCGGTCGGCTCCCGTCCGGTGGTCGGGTCGACCGTGACATCGCCGACGGTGAAGACTCCGAACTGCATGACCAGCTCCTCGCGTCTGAGATACCGGGACCGTTCGTGGTACCCGGACGTCGCGCACAACATAGTTGCAGCGTCAACTATTCCGGCGGCGACCACGCGCGGGGTGGCCCCGGTCACCCCACCGGCGGCCGCTCCCCCTCCGGGGGCGTACCCGGGCCGGGCTGGTCCGATGCGCCCGACGGCGGACCGGCGGGAGCCGCCGGAGCGTCACCGGCGGAACCGGTGGCCGGCGGTACGGCGTCGGACGGGCCGCCCGTCGGCGACGGGCCGGCGGGTGGCGTGGGGTGCGACGACGCGGCGGGCGGACCGTACCCGGCCGGACCGGGCGGGGGCCAGGACGGGGCCGGGGGTGGCCCGGGTGGGGTCGGCCGGCGGCGGGCCAACTGCACCGCCACCACGACCACCGCGGCCAGCACCAGCATCACCAGCAGCGGAATGACCACGCAGGCCAGCCGACCGACCAGCACTCCGGCGTCGTGTGAGTCCATCCGGGCCACCTCCAGGGTCATGATTGCGCGCGAATGCCAGCGAGCCGGCGGTCCCGTCGACCGGCCGGTCGGCGGCCGGGTCAGGTGCGACGTCGGGGTACGTGCCGGCGGTAGGGGCTGACCGTCGGGTCACCGGTGATCCAGAACCGCCAGGGCACGTCGTGGGCGGCGGCCACCCCGACCCGGGGGCCGGCGGAGACCTCGGCCCGGGTGACGGGCCGGGTAGGCGGGCTCAGCAGCAGGGGGCCGCTCCCGTCGAGCACGCAGGTGCCGTTCGCCGACGCGGTGACGCCGAGCGCGACGGCCAGCCGGGCCGGCCCCCGGGCCAGGTCCCGGTCGGCGACGTCGCCCCGACGGGCGCGGGCGGTCGGAAGCCCGTCGACCACCTCACCGGCGCGCACCAGGACGGCCGCCGCCTCCCCGTCCCGGCCGCAGACGATGTTGAGACACCAGTGCATGCCGAACACGAAGTACGTGTAGGCGTGCCCGGCCGGACCGAACATCACAGTGGTCCGGGGGGTGGGGCCTCGGTGGGCGTGCGACGCCGGGTCCTCGCCGGTGCCCGCGTACGCCTCCACCTCGGTCAGCCTGATCCGGACGCCGCCGGCGGCGAGTTCCCAGCCGAGCAGGGTGCGTGCCGTCGCGGCGACCTCGGCGGCGGGGGCGTGCAGCCACGGGTAGTCCACCGGTCCAGGAAACGCCACCCGGCGAAGATCGGCAAACCGACGGAAACCCTTTGAACGTTTCGTTGACAACCTCCCGTTGATGGATTGGGATGGGGTGATGAGCGACGCCTTCACCGCACCCGACGCGAGCCGCGCCCGGGCCGAACGGACCTACGCTGCGCTGTACCGGCTCAGCGAGCGGCACGCCGACACCGACGCCCGACGCCGTCGGCACACCAACCCGCACCTCGCCGACCCCTGGGAAGCGGTCTGCGTGGTCACCGCGCTCGCCGCCGGCGGGATCGTGCCGGACACCGACGAGGAGCCTGTCGACGGGGCCGATCTGACGGCCGCGCTGACCCTGGTGCCACACCTGCGGGCCGAACTCGACGTGCTGGAGGCGGGCCTGCTGACGACGGCGAGGGCCCGGGGACTGACCTGGCAGGCGATCGGCCACGGCCTCGGCCTGGGCAGCGCGCAGGCCGCCCGGCAACGCTACGAACGCCTGGTCAGCCGGACCGCCTGACTGCCGACACGACGCCGTCAACGCCGGCCGCCACCCCGCTACTTGGAGTAGTCCGCTGGCCGCCGCCACCTCTCCCCCTGCGACGCTTTGCTCTGCTGACCTCGATGCGACAGACACCCCGAGTAACGGCTGCCATGCGGAGCTGCCGCCTCAACTCCCACGAGAACCACAGGTCAAAAGGATGGTGCGGAAAGGGCAGCAGAGCAAAGGAGGCGAGGACATGAGGGTGCCCCAGGAGCGGACGTCACTGAGCGTAGCCACGCCGCCCTGATTACCTAACGTGTTCTCCAGCCGTCCGCCAGCGGCGACGCGGCGGCAACCGTCAGGACGGCCGACCAGCCGGAGCAGGTCGGTTCGGGGAGACTGGGCCGACCACCACCGCACCGGGAGGACACCATGACCCGCGAGGAGATGCTGGCGTACTGCCTCGGCAAGCCGGGGGCCTGGCTGGACCGGCCCTGGGAGGGCGACGAGGTGGTGAAGGTGGGCAGCCGGATCTTCGCGTTCCTCGGCGCACCCGACGGCACCGCCAGGGTGGGGGTGAAGTGCGGCCCGAGCCGCGAGGTCGCCGACGAGTGGCTGCACCGGTTCCCCGCCGACGCCCGACCGATGCCGTACGTCGGCCGCTCCGGCTGGAACGCGCTCGACCTGGGCGGCGCCATCCCCGACGACGAACTGGTCGAGGCGGTCGACAGCTCGTACGAGGCGGTGGTGGCGAAGCTGCCCCGCCGCGAACGCCCCACCTGACCGGCGGCCACCCGCACGACCGGCCGGGACGCGGACCGGCCGGACCGCGCCCGGTCGCCCGCGCGCCCCGGACCACGGGACGACGGACGACCGGCGCGGGTCAGCTCAGCGGGGGACGACCCGCTCGGCGGCCCACTCCCGCCAGCCGGTGAGCTGGTCGGACGCGGCAGCGAGCTGGTCGGCGACCGGGCCGGGGCCGGTGGAGCCGGGGGTGATCCGGGCAGCCAGCGCCGACCGGACCGACAACACGTCACGCACCGACGGGTCGAGGTGCTCGCTGACCGCCACCAGATCGGCGTCGGACACGTCGTCGAGGGCGCAGTCGCGGGCCGCGCAGAGCGCCACCAGCTTGCCGGTGATCTCGTGCGCGTCGCGGAACGGCACGTTGCGCCGCACCAGCCAGTCGGCGACCTCGGTGGCGAGCGAGAAGCCCACCGGCGCGGCGGCGACCAGGCGGTCCACCCGTACCGTCATCGTGGAGATCATCCCGGCCAGCGCCGGCAACAGCAGCTCCAGGGTGTCGACCGCGTCGAACGCGGGCTCCTTGTCCTCCTGCATGTCCCGGTCGTAGGCCAACGGCAGGCCCTTGAGCATCGTCAGGACGCTCATCAGCCCACCGACCAGCCGGCCCGACTTGCCCCGGGCCAGCTCGGCGATGTCCGCGTTCTTCTTCTGCGGCATGATCGACGACCCGGTGGCGAACGCGTCGTCCAGCTCGACCCAACCGAACTCGTGCGACGTCCAGAGCACCACCTCCTCGCCGAGGCGGGACAGGTGCACCCCGACCAGCGCGGTGACGAAGAGGAACTCGGCGACGAAGTCCCGGTCGGCGACCGCGTCCATCGAGTTGGCAAACGACGTCCGGAAGCCCAGCTCCTTGGAGACCGCCACCGGATCCAGCGGCAGGCCCGAGCCGGCCAGCGCCCCCGCACCGAGCGGGCTGACCGCCGTCCGGTGGTCCCAGTCGCGCAGCCGCTCCAGGTCCCGCAGCAGCGGCTGGACGTGCGCCAGCAGCCAGTGCCCGAAGGTGACCGGCTGGGCGTGCTGGAGGTGGGTCATCCCCGGCGCCGCCGTGTCGACGTGCCGTTCCGCCTGCTCCACCAGGGCATCGGCCAGCTCGACCAGCCGGGCGGCCACCCCCCGGGCGTGGTCCCGCAGGTAGAGCCGCAGGTCGGTGGCGACCTGGTCGTTGCGGGACCGGCCGGCGCGCAGCTTGCCACCGAGACTGCCCAGCCGCTCCAGCAGGCCCCGCTCCAACGCGGTGTGCACGTCCTCGTCGTCGATCGTCGGGCGGAACTGCCCGGACGCGCAGGCCGCCTCCAGGTCGTCCAACGCGGCCAGGATCCTCCCCAGCTCGTCGGGATCGAGCAGCCCCGCGCCGGCCAGCACCCGGGCGTGCGCCCGGGAACCCGCGATGTCGTACGGGGCGAGACGCCAGTCGAACTGGACGCTCACCGACAGCCGCGCCAGGGCCTCGGCGGGGCCACCGGCGAACCGGCCACCCCACAGGCTCGTCCGGTTCGTCGCGGCGCTGTTCTCGGTCAGGCTCTTGTCGTCCACGCCGCTCATTCTGGCAGTGCTCACCTTTCGCTCCCCGACGGTGGGGTACACGCCCCCGGGTGTCGGCTCGTCCGTCGTCTGTGAACCCGTGACCCGGCCGGTCACGGGGTGTTCGTCTCGCCGCCGTCGTCGCGGCGGGCCCACCCGGCGAGCTTCTCGCCGAGCGCGGCCCCACCGTCGGCCTCCCGGGCCACCACGAGGATGGTGTCGTCACCGGCGATGGTGCCGACCACCTCGGCCAGTCCCGCCCGGTCCACCGCGCTGGCCAGGTAGTGGGCCGCGCCCGGCGGGGTACGCAGCACCGCGATGTTGCCGCTGGAGTCGACCCCGTTGAGCAGTTCCCGCAGCAGCCGGATCAGCCGGGCGGGAGCCGCCTCGGCGTCACGCAGCGGCCGGTGGCCGTCCTCGGGGATCAGGTAACCGGCCCGCCCGTCGCCGCCCCGGGCCTTCACCGCACCCAACTCCTCCAGATCGCGGGAGAGGGTGGCCTGGGTGACCTGCACCCCGTCGGCGGCCAACAGGTCGGCCAGCTCGGTCTGGGAACGGATCGCCCTGGCCCGGATCAACTCGACGATGCGGGCGTGCCGGGCGGCGCGGGTCGGGGCGGTCATGATGAGGAGGCCTCCAGGAGAAAGGTCAGCAGCGCCTTCTGGGCGTGCAGCCGATTCTCCGCCTGGTCGAAGACCACGCTGCGCGGGCCGTCGAGCACCTCGCTGGTGATCTCCTCGTCCCGGTGCGCGGGCAGGCAGTGCAGCACCTTCACGTCCGGCCGGGCGTGGCCGAGCAGCGCCGTGTTGACCTGGTACGGCAGGAACGGGGTGATCCGGTCCAGCCCGTCGTCCTCCTGCCCCATCGAGGTCCAGGTGTCGGTGGCGACCACGTCGGCGTCCCGGACCGCCTCCACCGGGTCGACAAGCGCCCGTACCGACCCGCCGGTGCCGGCGGCGATCTTCCCGGCCCGGTCCAGCACCCCCGGATCGGGCTGGAACCCGGCCGGCCCGGCGACCCGCACGTGCATCCCGGCGGTCGCCCCGGCCAGCAGGTACGAGTGCGACAGGTTGTTCGCCGCGTCCCCCACGTACGCCAGGGTCCGCCCGGCGGTGCCGCCGCAGTGCTCGCGGACGGTGAGCAGGTCGGCCAGGAGCTGGCACGGGTGGTAGCCGTCGGTCAGCGCGTTGACCACCGGCACCGTGGCGTGCTCCGCCACCTCGGCGATCCGGTCGTCGCCGTGGGTACGCAGCACGATGGCCGCGACGTAGCGGGACAGCACCCGGCCGGAGTCGGCCAGCGTCTCGCCCCGCAAGAAGTGGGTGACCTGGGTGTCCACCACCAGCGGATGGCCGCCGAGCTCGGCGATGCCGGCGTCGAACGAGATCCGGGTGCGCAGGCTCTGCTTGTCGAACAGCACCGCCACCGAACGCGGCCCGGCCAGCGGGGTGACCCCGAACCGGTCGGCCTTCATCCGGGCGGCCAGGTCGAGCACGGCCGACTGTTCGGCCGGAGTGAGGTCGTCGTCGGCCAGCAGGTGCCGGATCATGTGCGGGTCTCCGTCGGGGTCGGGGTGGGAGTGGACGGCGGCACGGCGTGGGTCTGCGCCCCCGGCGTGCCGTCGGATGCCGGGGTGTGCGCGTCGAGGGCAGCGGGGAGGGCGGCCAGGAACGCGTCGACCTGCTCGGCGGTGAGGACCAGCGGCGGGGCGAGCCGGATCACCCCCGGCTGGACCGGGTTGACCAGGAACCCCGCCGACCGCAGCGCCTCGGCCACCGGGCCGGCGACCGGCGCGGCGAGCACGATGCCGAGCAGCAACCCGGCTCCGCGTACCTCGGCCACCAGCGGGTGGCCCAGCGCCTCGACGCCCCGGCGCAGCCGTTCACCGGTGCGCTTGACGTGGTCGAGCAGCCCCTCGCTGGCGATCGTGGAGACCACCGCGAGGGCGGCGGCGCAGCTCACCGGGTTGCCGCCGAAGGTGGTGCCGTGCGACCCGGCGCGCAGCAGCTCGGCGGCCCGGCCGAAGGCCAGGCAGGCGCCGATCGGCAACCCGCCGCCGAGCCCCTTGGCCAGGGTGACGACGTCCGGCTCGACCCCCTCGGCCTGGTGGGCGAACCAGTACCCGGTGCGCCCGATCCCGGTCTGCACCTCGTCGAGGACCAGCAGGGCCCCGTGCCGGGCGGTGATCCGCCGCGCCTCGGCCAGGTAGCCGGGCGGTGGCACGACCACCCCGTTCTCGCCCTGCACCGGCTCCAGGATCACCATCGCCGTCGCGTCGGTGACGGCCGCCGCCAGCGCCGCCACGTCGCCGTACGGGACGTGGTCGACGTCGCCGGGCAGCGGACGGAACGGGTCGGCCTTCGCCGGCTGGCCGGTCAACGCCAACGCCCCCATGGTGCGGCCGTGGAAACCGCCGACGGTGGCGACGACGTGCGACCGGCCGGTGAGCCGGGACAGCTTGAACGCGGCCTCGTTGACCTCCGCGCCGGAGTTGGCGAAGAACACCCGGCCGGGCCGGCCGGCCAGCGCCAGCAGCAGTTCCGCCAGCGCCACCGGGGGTTCAGCGACGAACAGGTTGGAGACGTGGCCGAGGGTGGCGACCTGTTTGGACACGGCGGCCACCACGGCGGGGTGGGCGTGCCCGAGGGAGTTGACCGCGATGCCGCCGAGCAGGTCGACGTACTCCCGGCCGGCCTCGTCGACGACGACCGCGCCCGAGCCGGAGGCCAGCGCCAGCGGCGGGGTGCCGTAGTTGTCCATCATGGACTGCTGCCAGCGTTCCACCAGCGTGCTCATGAACCGACCGTGCCTTCCTGGTTGGTGGACCCGGTCGGGGTGTCGACGACCATCGTGCCGAACCCCTCCGAGGTGAAGACCTCCAGCAGCGTGGAGTGGGCGACCCGGCCGTCGACGACGTGCGCGGCGGGCACTCCCCCGCGCACCGCCCGCAGGCAGGCCTCCATCTTGGGCACCATCCCCGCCTCCAGGGACGGCAACAGCGTCGCCAACGCCTCCGTGTCGATTTCGCTGACCAGGCTGGCGGTGTCCGGCCAGTCGGCGTACAAACCGGCGACGTCGGTGAGGACCACCAGCTTGCGGGCTTCCAGGGCGATCGCCAGCGCGGCGGCGGCGGTGTCGGCGTTGAGGTTGTGCAGCACCCCGTCGGCGTCCGGCGCGACGGTCGAGATGACCGGGATCCGGCCCGCCGCGATCAGGTCGGTCACCGCCGAGACGTCCACCGACTCCACGTCGCCCACCTGACCCACGTCGACCGCCTCGCCGTCGACCCAGGCAGGCCGGCGCACGGCGGTGAACAGGCCGGCGTCCTCGCCGGACAGGCCCACGGCGAACGGACCGTGCGCGTTGATCAGACCGACCAGTTCCCGGCCGACCTGACCCACCAGCACCATCCGGACGACGTCCATCGCCTCCGGCGTGGTGACCCGTAGGCCACCCTTGAACTCGCTGGCGATGCCGAGCCGACCGAGCATCGCCGAGATCTGCGGCCCGCCGCCGTGCACCACGACCGGCTTGAGCCCGGCATAGCGCAGGAAGACCATGTCGGCGGCGAAGGCCCGTTGCAGGGCCGGGTCGACCATCGCGTTGCCGCCGTACTTGACCACGACGGTGGCCCCGGAGAACCGGGCCAGCCAGGGCAGCGCCTCGATCAGCGTCTCGGCCTTCACCTGGGCCCGGGTGAGATCCGCGGACAGGCTCATGTCGAGTACGCCGAGTTCTCGTGCACGTACGCGTGCGACAGGTCGTTGGTCCAGATCGTGGCCGCCGCCGCGCCGGCGTGCAGGTCGATCCGGATGGTGACGTCCCGCCCGGTCAGGTCGACCTTGGACCGGTCCTCCGCGGCGGCACCACCCCGGCACACCCAGATCCCGTTCACCGCCACGTCCACCGCGTCCGGGTCGAACGCGGCGGCCGTGGTGCCGACGGCGGCCAGGATCCGCCCCCAGTTCGGGTCGTTGCCGAACAACGCCGTCTTGACCAGGTTGTTCCGGGCCACCGAACGACCCACCTCGACCGCGTCGTCCTCGTCGGCGGCACCGACCACCTCGATGGCGACCTGCTTGGTCGCCCCCTCCGCGTCGGCCACCAACTGCTGCGCCAGGTCGTGACAGGCCGCGGTGACCGCGGCGGTCAACTCCGCCTCGTCGGGCTCCACCCCGGACGCCCCACTGGACAGCAGCAGCACCGTGTCGTTGGTGGACATGCACCCGTCGGAGTCGACCCGGTCGAAGGTGACCCGGGTGGCCGCCCGCAACGCCGCGTCCAGCAGCTCCGGCCCGGCCACCGCGTCGGTGGTCAGCACGCACAACATGGTGGCCATGCCGGGGGCGAGCATGCCCGCGCCCTTCGCCATCCCGCCCACGCTCCACCCGGTGCCCCGGGTGACGGTGGTCTTCGGCACGGTGTCCGTCGTCATGATCGCCTCGGCGGCGGCCGGACCGCCGTCGCGGGCCAACGCCCGGATCGCGGTACGCACCCCCGGCAGCAGCTTGTCCATCGGCAGCCGCTCGCCGATCAGGCCGGTCGAGCAGACCGCCACGTCACCGGCTCCGAGCCGCAGCCGGGGACTGGACGCGGTGAGCGCCGCGGCGGTGTGCTCGGCGGTGGCGTGGGTGTCCTGGAACCCGGCCGGGCCGGTGCAGGCGTTCGCGCCACCGGAGTTCAGCACCACCGCGCGGACCACGCCGCCCCGGACGACCTGCTGCGTCCAGCGCACCGGCGCGGCCCTGACCCGGTTGGTGGTGAAGACGCCGGCCACTCCGGCGTCCGGACCGTCGTTGACGACCAGGGCGACGTCGGTGGCCCCGCCGCTCTTCAACCCGGCCGCGACACCGGCCGCACGGAAGCCCCGAGGGGCGGTGACACTCACGGGACAAACCTTTCGTTCGCGACTGCGGGGCTCCGCTGCGCTGCGCTCCTCGCGCTCACGGTGTGACTCCAAAGAGGGGCAGGCCGGTGGTTTCGGGGAGGCCGAGCATCAGGTTGGCGTTCTGCACCGCCTGGCCGGCGGCGCCCTTGCCGAGGTTGTCGATGGCGCTGACCACGATCACCCGGCCGGAGTCGACGTCGACGGTGGCCTGGAGGTGGCACGAGTTCGCCCCGGCGGTCGCGGCGGTGTGCGGCCACGCCCCCTCGGGCAGCAGGTGCACGAACGGCGCGTCGGCGTACGCGTCGGCCAGCACCGCACGCGGGTCGGCATTGCCGGTGGGCACGGCGGTGACGGTGGCGAGGATGCCGCGCGGCATCGGGGCCAGCACCGGGGTCAGCGACAGCCCGGTCGCGCCGGTGGCCTGCTTGATCTCCGGAACGTGCTGGTGGGCACCCACCTTGTAGGGCGACAGGTCCCCCATCACCTCACTGCCGAGCAGGTGCGCCTTGGCGGCCCGACCGGCCCCGGAGGTGCCGGAGGCGGCCACCACGACCACGTCGGCCGGCGCGACCGCACCGGCGGCGATCAGCGGCGCGAGGGCCAGGGTGATGGCGACGGCGTAACAGCCGGTGTTGGCGACCCGGGTCGCCCCGGCGATCGCCGCCCGCTGGCCGGGCAGCTCCGGCAGGCCGTACGTCCACGCCCCGGCGTGCGGGCCACCGTAGTAGCGGGACCAGGCGTCGGCGTCGCGCAGCCGGTGGTCGGCACCGAGGTCGACCACCCGCACCGACTCGGGCAGTTCGGCGGCGAGCGCCGCCGACTCGCCGTGCGGCAGGGCCAGGAAGACCAGGTCCGCGTCGGCCAGCGTCGCCGGATCGGTCGCCGCGAACGTCAGGTCCAACCCCACCAGCTGCGGGTGTACGGCGGTGACCGGCGCACCGGCCTGGCGGTGCGCGGTGGCGGCGACCAGATCGAACTCGGGGTGACCGGCGATCAGGCGCAGCAGCTCGCCCCCGGCGTAGCCGCTCGCCCCGGCGACCGCAATTCGGATACCCATTCTAACCTCCGCATGACTATGCAGAGAAGGTTAGCCGCCGCCCCGGTCAGATGCAACTTAATACACTCCGCCGCATGAGCATGACATGACCGGCACCGCCCTCACACCCGATCGCGGTGATCGACTCCCGTGGGCCGACGTAGCGCCATCGATCCCCGCCGACACCACTACATCCAGCCACGAGGGCACCCACCGCCCGACCCCCCGACGAACCAGGAACGCCCGGAACCCTGACGCTTGACAGGACTGGATAGCTTCCCGTGAGAAAGCGATTACTCTACGCCTAAGGGTGAACCTTGGAACTGACCCGGCTCGTGTTCGGACTTCTCGTCGCCGTGCTGTTGCCGACAAGCCTGGACGTCCTGCGCACCCGACCATGGGCTGCCCACGCCATCACCGGCAGCTACGCCGCCTATGCGGTTTTCCCGGTACTCGATGGCGCAGAAGCCGCCCTCGTCTGGGCTGCGGCCGTGCTGACAGGGATGCTGCTCCTTCCCACTTCGGGACGTCTCACCCTGCGGTTCCCCATTCGACGCTGGACCAGGAAACTCCACGATCGGTCGGTTCTCAGCAGCTACCTTCGTCCGGTCACTGCGCACCGAAGCCTCGCGATGGTGTCGGGGGTACTGCTCCTTGCGGTGGGCGTTTTCTACGGCAGTGCCTGGCCACAGAAGGTCGTCGCCCTCTGGCGGGACGACAAGCTCGGTCTCGTTCTCTCCGGTTTCCTTTTGGCGGTGTTCGTCGGAAACCTCGTCGTGGCACGCGTGGTCAGGCCGTACTTCAACGTCCTTCCCGAGCAGGGAGGCGGCGCCAGCCTGCTGCACCTGGGGACGCAGCTCGGCTGGATCGAGCGGGCGCTGGTCTTCACCTTCATCGCCACCGGGCAACCCGCAGCCGCAGCGCTGGCCATCGCGGTCAAGTCTCTCGTCAGGCTGCCAGAGGTTCGGGAGCAGGCAGAAGGCACCTTCAGCCAGTACGTCATGGTGGGGACGATGACTAGTCTTATTGTCGCGGTCGGCGCAGGGATCGCGGTCCGCATCGCACTGGGGCTGCCAGCACTCTAGGAAATCAATGAACACGCTGCTCGGTCATCCGTACATGCGAGAGCTTCTCTCCCTCCACCTACCGCAGCAGCACTTCGCGGTGGCCGGAAGTGGGCCGCTCTTCGCCAGAGGATGGATATCCGACCCCGGGGACATCGATGTAGTGGCCAGAGGTCCCGCCTGGGCCGCCGCCTGCGAGCGCGGCAGCCCGTCGCCCGCCCCCTACTCGGACGTACGTCGGTTACGACTCTTCCACGGTCACGTCGAGATCCTTGACGGCTGGTTTCCGGAGTTGTGGTCGACGGACCTGCTGATCGATGAGGCAGACGTCATCGGAGGCATCCGCTTCGTTCAGCTTTCCGTCGTCGCGGCCACCAAGAAGAAGCTCAACCGGCTCCGCGACCGGGAACACCTGGCGGTCATGGCCGCACACGGCTGCCTGATCTGACGGAACTCGCCATCTGCGACGCGGCCGAGACCTCCATCCGGAACGCGACGGCCCCGACCCGGTCACCGGGTCGGGGCCGTCGTCGGCTGTCACACCTCAGGCGCCGCGCAGGGTCGCCCCGAACCGCTGGGCGGCCACGGCCACGGCGGCGTCCCGCGCGGCCACCGCCTCCCCCCCGGTCAGCGTCGGGTCGGGGGCCCGGATGGTGAGCTTGTCCGCCAGCGACCGGCGACCCGCGCCGAGCGACTCCGACGCGTACACGTCGAAGAGCCGGGCGTGCTCCAGCAGCTCACCCGCGCCCTCGACCAGCGCGGCCCGGACGTCGGCGGCCGGCACCGTGTCGTCCAGCACCAACGCCACGTCGATCAGCGCCGGGGGGAACCCGGACACCGTCGGCGCGGACACCACCGGTGCCGCCGGCAGGGCGTCCAGGTCCAGTTCCATGGCGCTGGTCCGGCGGGGCAGTTCCAACGCGGCCAGCACCGCCGGGTGCAGCTCACCGGCGTGACCGACCACCTCCCCGTCGACCAGCAGCGCGGCACAGCGGCCGGGATGCCAGGGCGCCCGCTCGGCGGCCCGCACCTCGATCCGCTCGGCCGGCAGGTCGGCGGCGGCCAGCACGGCCCGGCCGGCCTCCACCGCGTCGGCCCAGCCGGCGGCGCGGCCCGACCCCCACCAGCCGGCCGGCTCCACGTCCCCGGTCAGCACCACCGCGACGTGCCGGGGCTGGGCGGGCACCACCGCGTCGGCGGCGGCGAACTCGGCGTCGGTGGGGCGGCGGTCCACCCCCATGGCCGGCGGCGCACCCACGCCGGGACGCGGGTGGAACACCGCCCCGATCTCGTAGAGCGCCAGGTCACGGTGACCCCGGCCCAGGTTGCGCTTGAGGATGCCCAGCAGCGGGCCGAGCAGGGTCGTGCGCAGCAGCGGCTCCTCCTCGGACAGCGGGTTGGCCAGCCGTACCGCCGGCCGACGCGGATCGTCGGCGGGCAGCCCGAGCTGGTCGGCCAACTCCGGGGCGACGAACGGCAGGGCCAGCACCTCGACGTAGCCACGCTCGGCGAGCGAGCGGGCCACCGCCCGACGGCGGCGCTGCTGCCAGGTCAGGCCCCGGCCGGGGGGCGCGGTGGGCAGCACCGACGGCACCCGGTCGTACCCGTCGAGGCGGACCACCTCCTCGACCAGGTCGGCCGGGTCGGTGAGGTCGGGACGCCAGGTCGGCGGGGTGACGGTGAGCACGTCGGCACCGCCGGCCGTCGTCGCGACCGTGCCCGCGTCCTCGGCCAGCCGGTCGGAGCCCCGGATCACCGTGCAGCCCACCTGCTCCAGCAGGTCGACCACCCGCTGCGGGGAGTAGTCCACCCCGACCCGGCGCGACGGCAGGTCGACCGGGAGGACGACCTGGCGCATCGGCCGGACGTGGTCGAGGTCGAGGATCTCCGCGCCGGCCTCGCCCCCACCGTGGGTGGTGAGCAGCTCGACGGCACGCTGGAGGGCCACCAGCGGCAGCGCCGGGTCGACGCCCCGCTCCCACCGCTTCGCCGCCTCGCTGAACAGCTTGTGCCGGCGGGCCGTGCGGCCGACCATCACCGGATCCCAGTGGGCGGCCTCCAGCAGCACGTTCGTGGTGCCGCCGACCACCTCGCTGGTCTCGCCGCCCATCACCGCGGCCAGCGAGATCGGGCCGGTGTCGTCGCAGATCACCATGTCCTCGGCGGTGAGCGAGCGGACCACACCGTCCAGGGTGGTCACCTTCTCGCCCGCCTCGGCCCGACGCACCACCAGCGAACCGGTGAGCCGGTCGGCGTCGAAGGCGTGCATCGGCTGGCCCAGTTCGAGCATCACGTAGTTGGTGACGTCCACCGCCAGGGAGATGCTGCGGACCCCGGCCACGGTCAGCCGCTGCCGCATCCAGCCGGGCGTGGCCGCCGTCGGGTCGACCCCCCGGACCATCCGGGCGGTGAACCGGTCGCAGCCGACCGTGTCGCGCACCTGCACCGGGTACGCCGGCTGCGCCGTACCGGCCGGCGCGGGCACCCGGCCCAGGTCGCGGAAGGCCACCCCGAGGGCGTACGCCAGCTCCCGGGCGATGCCGCGCACGCTCAGCGCGTACCCCCGGTCGGGGGTGATCTCCAGCTCGACCACGACGTCGTCGAGGCCCACCACGGGGCGGGCGTCGTCGCCGGGTCGGGCCGGGGTGTCCGGCGGCAGCACGATGATGCCGGAGTGGTCGTCGCCGAGGCCCAGCTCCATCGCCGAGCAGATCATGCCGGCCGACATCCGGCCGTACGTCTTGCGCGCGCCGATGGTGAAGTCGCCGGGCAGCACCCCGCCGGGCAGGATCACCACGACCCGGTCGCCGGGGGCGAAGTTACGCGCCCCGCAGACGATCTGCTGCAACTCGCCGGTGCCGTTGGCGGTGCCCACGTCGACCAGGCAGTGCCGGATCGGCTTCTTGAACCCGGTCAGCTCCTCGATCTCGCGGACCTCACCGACGACCAGCGGACCGGTGACCGTGCGGCGCAGGTCCACCACGGACTCGACCTCGATGCCGAGGTCCACCAGGGCCTGTTCCAGATCCTTGGTGGGCAGGTCGACGGGGAGGTCGACGTACTCCCGCAGCCAACTGACAGAAACTCGCATGACTCAGACCACCGTCTCCGTGACTCGTACCCGCATCGCCCTACGCCCCGACCCCGAACGCGCGGGTGAACCGCACGTCACCCTCGGCCATGTCCCGCATGTCGCTGACCCCGTGCCGGAACATCACCGTCCGGTCGATGCCCATGCCGAACGCGAACCCGGAGTAGACCTCGGGGTCGATGCCGCAGGCCCGCAGCACCCTCGGGTTGACCATGCCGCAGCCGCCCCACTCGACCCAGCGCGGGCCGTCGCGGTGCTCGGGGAACCAGACGTCGAACTCCCCCGACGGCTCGGTGAACGGGAAGTAGTGCGGACGCCAGCGGGTCTTGGCCCCCTCGCCGAACATGGCGCGGGCGAAGTGGTCGAGGGTGCCACGCAGGTGCGCCATCGTGATGCCCCGGTCGACCACCAGGCCCTCGACCTGGTGGAAGACGGGCGCGTGGGTGGCGTCCAGCTCGTCGGTGCGGTAGACCCGGCCGGGCACCACCACGTAGATGGGGGGCTTGCGGGTCAGCATGGTGCGCGCCTGCACGGGCGAGGTGTGGGTGCGCAGCACCAGGCCGGAGGCGTCCGCGCCGGGCGGGGGTGCGATGTGGAAGGTGTCCATCAGCCCGCGCGCCGGATGGTCGGCGGGGATGTTCAACGCGTCGAAGTTGGTCCACTCCAACTCGACCTCGGGACCCTCGGCCACCTCGTAGCCCATCCCGACGAACAGGTCGCTGATCTGCTCCATCAGGGTCGACAGCGGGTGCCGCGCCCCCCGGGGCCGCCGGTCGTACGGCAGGGTCACGTCGACCCGCTCCTCGACCAGCACCCGGGCGGCCTGCTCGCGGTCGAGCACCTCGGCGCGGGCCGCGTACGCGGACTCGACCGCCCGGCGGGCCTCGTTGACCCGCTTGCCGGCGTCGGACTTCGCGGCCGGCGGCAGCGCGCCGATCTCCCGGCGGGCCAGCGACACCGGGGACCGGTCGCCGAGGTGCGCGGGGCGCAGCGCGGTCAGCGCGTCGGGGTCGGTGGCGGCGGCGAACGCCTTCTCGGCGTCGGCCACGGCCCCGGCCAGGGCGGCCGGGTCGAGCAGGGCGACCTGCTTCGGGTCGTACGGATCGTTGCGGTAACTCATGGCGTACGGGCACTCCCTCACGGCGGCGCCGGCCCTTCCGGGCGGCTAGGCGAGTCTACGGACGCGCGGCGGTGCCGCAGCCCGCCGGTGGGAGTTACGCGCGGAGGAAGGTCAGGCCCACCGCCCGCCGACACCGGCGGGCTGGCTAAACGAACGCCGTGGCGCGTTCCTCACGTGACCGGCTCCCCTGCTGGGTGTGCGCCCGACCGGGGTCGGCGCAGTGCTCGGGCTGAAGCGTACAGGCAGACCGCAGCGGCCGCAGCCAGGTTAAGGCTCTCGGCCCGCCCGTGCAGCGGCACCCGGACCCGGGCGTCGGCGGCGGCGGTCAGCTCCCCGGGCAGGCCGTGCGCCTCGGCACCGAACAGCCAGGCGGTGGGGGCGGCGAGCCGTCCGTGGTCGACGAGGTCGTCGAGGTCGCTGTCGCCGTACCCGGGGGTGGCGAGGACGGTGAGCCCGGCGGCCCGCAGCGCGTCGACCACGGCCTGCGGGTCGGCGGCGCGGAC
>NZ_JBMDWU010000318.1:0-10418 GCF_048594385.1 Micromonospora sp.
CGACCACCGACGACCCGCTGCCCGCCCTGCTGGCCGGGGTGGACGTGGGCTTCGTCGGGACCACCGACCTGGCGGTGAGCCTGGGCCTTTCGACCACCGACGACCCGGGGCCGCTGTTGCGGCGTACCGGGGACATCGCCGCCGCGGCCCGCACGACCGGGACCCACCTCGGCGGCTGGGTGCCCGAGCGGTCCGCCGCAGCGCTGGACCGCTGTGGCCTGACCGACGCGCGCTACCTCGTCGTCGGTTCGGACCTGCACCTGCTCGGCACCGGCCTGCGTCGGCTCGCCGCACCCCTCTGACCCGCCCGAGAAGGGACGCGTTCACATGCTCAACCCGCAGCTCTACCGCACCTCGGTCAACTGGGACGACATCCCGGCCACCGACGTCCGGCCCGGGGTACGCCGCAAGGTGTACGCCACCGACGAGGTTCTCTTCGCCTGGCACGAACTGGCCGTCGGGATGGACCTCAACCCCCACCACCACGACGACTTCGACCAGTTGGTACTGATCCTCGGCGGCCGGTGCAACTACTACGTCGACGGCGTGCCGCACCCGATGGGGCCGGGCTCGATGCTGCTGGTGCCGCGCGGCGCGGAGCACTACATCGAACCGACCGAGGGCCCGTGCATCAACGTGGACGTCTTCGCCCCGCCCCGGGCGGACTTCCTGCCGCACGCCTGGCGTCCCGGGCAGGGCTGACCGGCGATGACCGACATCGTGGTGGTGGGCAGCCTCAACGTGGACGTGGTGGTGCCGCTGCACGAGCTGCCCGCCCCCGGGCAGACCGTGCTCGGCGCGGCCGACCACCGGCGGGCCGGCGGCGGCAAGGGCGCCAACCAGGCCGGCGCCGCCGCCCGGCTGGGTCGCCGGGTGGCGATGGTCGGCGCGGTCGGCATCGACGCCGACGGCGACTGGCTGCTCGGGCTGATCGCCGCCGAGGGGGTGGCCACCGAGGCGGTGCTGCGCGCCCCCCGGCCCACCGGGCAGGCGATCGTGCTGGTCACCGCCGACGGCGACAGCACCATCGCGGTCAGCTCGGGGGCGAACATGTGGCTCGCCGCCGAGCACCTCGGCCCGCTGCGTGACCTGCTCGGGTCGGCGCGGGCGGTGCTGCTGCAACAGGAGGTCGACGCGGCGGTGGTGGCCGAGGCGGTCCGGCTGGCCGAGGGGCTGGTGGTGCTCAACCCGGCACCGGCCCGCCCGGTCGACCCGGCGACCCTGGCCCGGGTCGACGTGCTGGTGCCCAACCGGGGTGAGCTGGCCGCCCTGGCCGGTGCGCCGCCGACGGACGCCGGGGTGGACGGGCTGGCCGCGATGGCCCGGTCGCTGGGCACCCGGGGGCCGGTGGTGGTGACCCTCGGCGGTGACGGCGCGCTGGTGGTGACCACCGACCGGCAGTGGCTGATCCCGGCGGAGCGGGTCGACGCGGTCGACGCGACCGGTGCCGGGGACACCTTCTGCGCCGCCCTGGCCGACGCGCTGCTCGACGGCGCGGCGATCGACGAGGCGGCCCGGTGGGCGAGCCGGGCGGCAGCGGTGACGGTCACCCGGCCGGGGGCGATGGAGGCCGCACCCCGGCGGGTCGAGGTGCCCACCGCCGCCTGAAACCCCGCCCTGCTACGCCGGCCGGCGCGTCCCCGCCCGGTCCGGCTGCCGCCTTGGCTTGCGAACCTGCCGCCCGTCGCATGCTGCCTGTCGGCGACGGCGCGGCCCGGCTCCGGCCGGCTGCGCGCTGCCCCCGGCCTGTCCCGGTCGGGGGCAGCGGCGTGGCACCGCCGCTGCACCGGTGGCGTGAGCTGTCCGGCCCGGGGCGGCTCGGTGCCGCCCCGGGGCCGGGCGCGTCAGGGACCGGCCGGCAGGGCCGGTCGGCGGTGGCCGGTCAGAAGTGGGCCGGGAAGTCGGCCTTGCGGATCAGGCAGTGGATGCCCTTCACCCCGTCGACGACCTGGCTCACCTCGAAGTCGCCGGCGGCGCTCAGGTAGGCCAGTGCGGTCTGCGGGGGCATGCCCTGGGTGCGGACGAGGAAGTCGACGGCGGCCCGGACGGCCCGCCGCATCGCCTCGTCGAGGTCGCTGTGCAGGCCGACCGGTAGCCAGTGGGTGGCGGTCTCGCCGAACGGCCCGTCGACGGCCCCGAGCAGGCCGGCGGCCTGCGCCCGGGGGATCACCGACAGCCGCAGGGTGGCCCGCAGCGGTGCCTCCAGGGCGGTCAGCGCCACCTCGCCGTCGCCCTGGGCGTAGTGCGGGTCACCGGCGTAGAAACCCGCCCCGGGTAGCTGTACCGGCAGGTAGAGAGCCGAGCCGACCTGCAACTCGTTGATGTCGAGGTTGCCGCCGAAGGCGCCGGGCGGCACCGAGTGGACCGGCTCGTCGGTGTCCACGGCGACGCCCATCAGCCCCAGGAAGGGGGCGAGCGGGAAGCGGGCCGCCCGGCCGTCGCCGTACGGCAGGGTGCCGAACAGCCGGCCGCCGTGGTGGATCACCTCGGTGAAGTGGCTGACGGTGCCGTACTCCCGGGGGCCGTCGCCGTCCGGGCCGGTGTCGGTGGGGGTGAGCGGGTACTCCCCGGGCAGCGCGCCGTAGCCGTGCCGGCTGCTGATGAAGCCGTACGGGGCGCGGACGAGCAGGTCGAGCACCTCGATCCGGAGCAGGTCGCCGGGTTCGGCCCCGGCCACCGTGATCGGGCCGGTGACCACGTGCGGGCCGTCGGCGTCGTAGTCGTGGGCCACGTCGGAGGCGGCCAGGTCCCGGGCGTCGGTGAGCACCTGGTCGCTGGGCACGTCGAACTGCTTGAGGAAGCCGACCGGGTCGCGGCCCTGGTCCTCCAGGATGCCCTCGTGGCTGAGCGTGTCGATGGTCACGGTCTCCCCGGAGCCGACCCGGAGCACGGGTTCGTGCCGCCGGTTGGGCAACCGGCCCCACAGGCAGGTGTCGGGGGTGCTCGGCAGGTAGTGGGTTCCACCGATCGGGCCATCGTGCGGCTGGAGCATGACATCCTCCGGAAGGGGTGACACCGGCTGGCGGTGCGACGGGACGGCGCTGCCCGGTGCGGGTGGCCGGCGGCCGGCGACGGGATGCGCGGGCCGCGTCCGAGGGCCGGCGATCGGGGTCGGGCGGATCGGCCGGGCCACGTCGGATGCAGGGGATCGTGACCGGCGAAGCAACCGTTGCGTGTTGCGTTCGTATTAACAGCGAGTAACCCGGTGTCGGAGTCTGCCCTGCTCTTGACAGTTGCCATGGCCGAGTAGCAGCATCGTGTAGCGAGATGCTGTCTCGCATGACGTAGAAGGCGGTGAGGTGATGGCGCAGCAGACGCCGGTACGTCCGCTCGGTGCCACCGGTGACGGCGCGATGATCGACGAGGACTGGGAGGCGCTGCGGTTCCGGGTGCACCGCTCGGCGTACCGCGACCCCGAGGTGTTCCGGACCGAGATCGACCGGATCTGGAATCACACCTGGCTCTATCTCGGCCACGAGACCGAGATCCCGAAGGCGGGTGACTTCAAGACCCGCACCCTCGGCGGTCGACCGCTGATCTTCTGCCGGGACGCCGGGGGCCAGGTGCGGGCGTTCTTCAACGCCTGCACCCACCGGGGCACCGTGCTGTGCCGGCACAGCGAGGGCAACACGAAGTTCTTCCAGTGCTTCTACCACGCCTGGGCGTTCAGCAACTCCGGTGAACTGGCCGCGCTGCCCGGCGACGACGCGTACCCCGACGACCCGGCCTTCCGGGCGTCGATGGCCCTACGCCAGGTGCCCCGGCTCCAGATCCACGAGGGGTTCGTCTTCGTCGCCTTCGACGCGGACGTCCCCGACCTGCTGACCCACCTCGGGCCGGCCGCGCACTACATGTCGCTGACCGCGAAGATCGGCGAGCACGGCATGACCACCCTGCCGGGCGTGCAGCTCTACAGCGTGAAGGGCAACTGGAAGCTCGCCGTCGAGAACGCGATGGACGGCTACCACTTCGCCCCCACCCACAACACCTTCGTCGGCTACCTGCGGGAGACCGGGTTCGCCGTCACCGACGACGACCAGTACGCCTACGACCTCGGCGGCGGCCACGGCCTGCTCGTGCTCACCGGGCACAACGGCCGGATCGGGATGGTCTGGGAACCCCGCTTCGGCGACGAGGAGAAGACCCGCACCGTCGCCAAGCGCCGCGAGCTGGAGGCCCGCCTCGGCCCCGAACTCGCCGCCGAGGTGGCCGACGCCAGCCGCATCCTGTTCGTCTTCCCCAACCTGCTGCTGTTCGACCTGGAGGCGCTGACCATCCGGCAGATCGAACCGGTCGCCGCCGACCGCACCGACGTGCGGGCGTGGCAGTTCGTCGAGGTCGGCGAGCCGGAGTCGGTCCGCGCGCTGCGGATCAAGACGATGGTC
The DNA here is from genome assembly GCF_048594385.1 of Micromonospora sp. Taxonomy (NCBI): domain Bacteria; kingdom Bacillati; phylum Actinomycetota; class Actinomycetes; order Micromonosporales; family Micromonosporaceae; genus Micromonospora; species Micromonospora sp. The sequence goes on from NZ_JBMDWU010000318.1 coordinate 4,386, forward strand.
AGCTTCGTCGGGCCGGGCGGCCTGGCCACCCCCGACGACATCGAGGCGTACGAGGCGGTGCAGCGCGGCATCACCGCGACCGCCGACTCGGTCGACCCCGCCCACGACTGGAGCGACATGTCGCGGGGCATGGCCAACGAGAAGCAGGGCAACCAGGGCCGCTCGATCGACGAGGGCGCGATGCGCAGCTTCTGGCGGCGCTGGGCCGAGAAGGTCGGGGCGAGCACCAGCGTGGCCGGCGACCCGCCGGCCGGTACGCCCGCCGCCGGACCCGCCACGGGGGGTGCGGGCAAGTGAGCGCGTCGACGACGGCAGGCAGCCGTGGGGGAGTGGTCAGTGTGGCATCGCGCGAGGTGACCCGGGCCGAGGTGGAGGAGTTCCTCTACCGGGAGGCGCAACTGCTCGACGAGTGGCGGCTCGACGAGTGGCTGACCCTCATCGAGCCGGGGGGCCGGCTGGAGGTCCCGACCACCGACTGGGCCGGCTGGGACGCCACCACCGCCGGGTACTTCGTGGCCGACGACTACGAGCTGATCCAGGCCCGGGTCAAGCGGCTCAAGAGCCGCAAGGCGCACGCCGAGAACCCGCACTCGCGGACCCACCGGATGGTCTCCAACGTGCTGCTGCTGGAGGCCGGCGCGGAGACCGTCTGGATCAGCGCCAACTTCATCATCCACCGGTACCGCGACAACGGCGCCTACACCTACGTGGGCCGCTACGAGCACGTGCTCAAGGTCGACCCGGACGGGCTGCGGTTCCGGCTGCGCCGGGCCGTCCCGGTGATGGAGTCGATGGACCCCGGCGCCCGACTCAGCTTCATCCTCTGAGCCGGCCGCCATGATCACTCACATGCTGGTCTTCCGGTTCCGCGACGACCTGCCGCCCGGCGCGGCCGAGTCCGTCCTGGCCGAGCTGGAGACCTTCCCGAGCCGCTATCCCGCGATGCGCAACTGGCGCAGCGGGGTCAACGTCAGCACCCGCGACACCAGCATGACCCACGGCTTCGTCGTGGAGTTCCCCACCGAGCAGGACCTGCTCGACTACCTGCACAGCGACTCGCACGAGCGGTTCGTCCGGGAACGCTGGCGGCCGGTCATCGAGCGTCAGGCCATCGTCAGTCTCCCCACCGCCGGGGACGCCCAGCCCATCGAGAGGGGTCACAGATGACCACCGAGGCCACCGCCCGCCGCCGTGGGCCCTACGGCATGGAGTACGCCCGGATCGAGGTGCCCGACCTGGCCGCCTCCATCGAGTTCCTTCAGTACCACGTCGGGCTGCAACTGGAGCAGCACGACGACGAGTACGCGTTCCTGCGTGCCGACCTCGAACACCACAGCATCGAGCTGGTCGCCGCGCCGCAGCGTACCGAGTCCTGGACCACGGCGGTCGGGTTCAGCGTCGAGAACGACGCCGTCCTGGACGACCTGCGGGAGCGGGTCACCGCCGCCGGGCACGAGGTGTTCGAGCTGGCCGACCGGGTCAAGGGCCTGGTCCAGCGGGGCTTCGCCGTGCGCGACCCCAACGGGCTGATCGTCGAGCTGTTCACCGAGTTCCAGGAGTACGCCGAGCCGCCGCTGATCGAGCTGCGCCCGCTGGACCTGGTGCACCCGTTCCTCGCCACCGACAAGTACGACGAGACGCTGGCGTTCTACACCAAGGTGCTCGGCTTCCTGGAGTCCGACCACGTCGGCGACGTCACGGTCTTCCTGCGCAGCGAGGACCGCTACCACCACAGCCTGGCGATCCAGCGCAACAACGAGTTCTACGTCGCGCACCTGTGCTTCATGATGAAGAGCTTCGACCACGTGATGCGCGGCCGGGCACGGGCCCAGTACAAGCAGGTCCCGATCGCCTCCGACCTGGTCAACCACTCGGCGTCCACGTCGATCGCCTTCTACATGCACGACACCCGGCACGGGCCGCGCTACGAGCTGTGCGACAGGCACCGGGTGTTCACCCCGGAGGAGCACGAGACCCACCGGGCCCGCCGGATGGCGGTCGACCCGCGCAACATCGACGTGTGGCGTCCCGCCGCCGACGACTGGGCGCGTTTCTGACCCGCGCCCCCGTCAGGACCGGCCGGCGGGGTGTCGTACCCGCCCGCCGGTGAGGGGTGCGAACGCGGGGTGGCCCGGTCAGGGGGCCACCCCGCCTCCCATCCCGGGCCCGGCTGAGTCCGGTGTCAGGTGTCCGGGCGTGTCCAGCCGCGTCCAGCATCCCACTCCCGTCCCACCGCCCGTTGCGAGGATTGCCGTCCGGTCGGCCCATGGTCCGGCCGACGGGTCCTCTCGTGATGGGAGTGGTGAATGTCAGAACGTGTCATCAGTCGGCCGGACAGGAAGAGACCGAGCCGCAGATTCCTGCTCGCCATGGCACTCGTCGCAGTGTCGTCGGTGGCCTTCGTCCCGACGGCCGCGGCGGCGGGGCCGGTCGACCGGCCGGCTGGCCCCCGGGGTACGGCGGATCCCGCCCGCGCCGACGGCCGGGCAGTCCCGGCGTCCGCCGCTGCCGTCGCCGGGTCGGGCCGGGCGACCGGGGCGGCGGACATGGCCGAGGCGATCGCCGCGCAGCGGGGCATCAGCCGCGACGCCGCTGAGAAGCTGCTGCGCACCGAGGACGCCCACGTACGGCTCGCCAACCGGTTGACCACCGAGCTGGGTGCCAGCTCGGGCGGCGCGTACCTGTCCGACGGCGCCCTCGTCGTCACCGTCACCGACGCCGCTGCCGCCGCGAAGGTGACCGCTGCCGGCGCGAAGGCGCGCCTCGTCGCCCGAGGGGAGCGGCAACTGCGGACGATCCAGCGGACGCTGGAGGCCGCGGCGAGTGAACCCGGCACGACCTGGGGGGTGGACCCGGCGACCAATCAGGTGGTGGTGAGCCTGCCGGCGTCGGGAGCGAAGAACGCCGTGCAACGCTCGGCGGCGCGCCGGTTCGGCACGGCGGTCCGGTTCGAGACCGGCACCGGCCCGATCCAGCCGAACGTCGGGATTTCCAGCGGGGACTCGTTGGGTGGCTGCTCGGCCGGCTTCACCGCCACCGACTACACCTTCAACTACATCATCACGGCCGGCCACTGCACCCAGGGCTACCCGCACTGGACGCTGCCCAACGGCCAGGACGTCGGGCCGTCGCTGGAGAGCAACTACCCGGAGGACGACTTCGGCCTCATCTGGATGAACGGTCCGTCGGTCTGGGCCACCGGCACCATCAACCTGTGGAACAACACCAGCCGCAGCATCCACGGCTGGGCGACGGCCGTGAGCGGGCTGTCGGTCTGCAACTCGGGCAGGACCACCGGATTCAGGTGCGGCTCCGTGCTCAAGACCAACGTGACGGTCAACGGCGCGGGCGGCACCGTACGTCAGATGATCGAGACCAACATCTGCACCCTCGGCGGTGACAGTGGTGGGCCGCTCTTCGCCGGCAACACCGGGTACGGGCTGAACTCGCACGCCAACCGCAACGGCAGCCAGTGCAACTCCACCCCGCGCACCTGGCACCAGCCGGTGGGCGAGGCGATCAACACGTACCAGGTCGTCATCTACGGTGCGCCGTGACGTGCGGCGACGAGCAGAGGAGACAGCGATGAGAACCGCACTCACCCGAGCCGTACGCCTCACCGCCGCGGCCGTCATGGCGACGACGGTGGCCCTCACCGTGGCCGTCAGTCCCGCCCAGGCGGATCTCTGGCAGCACACCGACGGGTTCGAGAGCAACCCGGCGGCGGTGTGGGAGTTCCACCGCTCCGGTGCCGGGAGCGGTGCCTTCGAGCTGGGCGCGGGGAGGGCCCACTCCGGTGCGAACAACGCCATTCTCACGACGTCGGCCGGCGGCTGGTCCGGGGTGGGCAAGCTGCTCACCGTACGGCCGCGTACCGCCGGGCACAACACCACCTGCGGCGGCGGGTTCTTCGTCCAGGCGGTCAGCGGGCCGGCGGTGCTCAACGTCGAGGTGATCGATCCCGCGACCTGGAACTACCTCGCGCTGCGTACCGTCCGGATCACCGACACCGTCTGGCGACGGCACGACGTGGCGAGCTACGCCAACGGCCCGAGCCAGGTGTTCGTCCGGGTCTCCCTGCTCGGTGGCAGCGGCCCCGTACGGGTGGACGACATGGCGTTCCAGTGCACCTTCTTCAGTAACTGAGCAGGTCGACGACGGCGGGGCCGGCGCGCGTGGCGTCGGCCCCGCGACGCCTGCGCGGGCTGCGTCGCCGTGCTGGTGCGCGGCCGGACGCCCTGTCGACGCGCCCCCCGGGCCGGTGCGGTGCGGGTTGTCGCGGCGTCGCCTCAGGGCAGCGGGACGAGGTAGGAGTCGACCCGGGCGATCAGCCCGTCGCGGAAGGTGAACAGGTCGTTGAAGGCGAAGCGGAACGGCCCGTGGTCGACGCTGACTCCCCGGCCCTCGCCCGTGACGACGACGACCGGGCCGTCCTCGTGCACGCGGTGGACGTCGAGCGTCGGAGTGCCGGTGAACGCCGGGTTCTCGATCTCCCCGTCGAACTCCGCCCTGCCGTGGGTGGTCCGGTGACCGTGGATGACCCACTCGACGTCGTCGGTGAGGGTCGCGAGGATGCGCGGGTGGTCGCTCGTCCGGAACCCGGCGAAGTATTCCGCGACGAGGTCGCGTTGGGTCTGTGGCGTCATGGTTGCTCCGTCGTCACGTGGTCGGGTGCCGGCGTTGGGCCGGGCTGGCGCAGGTGTGCGGCGAGGGCGTCGAGGATTGCGGCGAGCCCGTCGACCGCCTGGGCGGTGCGTAGCTCGGGGGGAAGCCGTCGCTGGTGGACGGTGAGGTCCGTGCCGTCGGCGGCGGGGCGGAGGGTGACGCTCGTGCGTAGGCCGGTGGCCGGTTCGTCGAAGACGAGTTCGTGCGGTGCGGTGACGCGTACGTAGACGAACCGGAGCCGACGGGTGCGGCCGTCCGGCGCGCGGGTGTCGAGCGCGAACTCTCCGCCGGGGCGCAGGTCGACGGTCACCGACCCGGATGGCACGGTGGCGTGCGAGCCGCCCCAGAAGGCGGTGATGCCGTTCGGCGAGGTGAAGGCGGCCCAGACCCGCTCGGGCGGCGCGGCGAGCCGCCGTCGGGCGATCAGTTCGTCACCCCGCAGGTGCGCGTCGGTCACCGGGCCGTCCCGTCGTCGGTGAGGTGGTGCTCCAGGGCGTCGAGCCGGTCGTTCCAGGTGCGCCGCTGCTCGTCGATCCAGGCGCCGAGCAGCGAGAGCTGATCCGTCCTGAGGCGGCAGGGGCGTCGGGTGCCCTCGCGTCGCTGCTCGACCAGGCCGCAGCGGCGCAGCACCCCGACGTGGTGCGAGATCGCCTGCGGGGTCAGGTCGAACGGCGCGGCGAGCTGTCCCACCGTGGCGTCACCGTGGGCGAGGCGGGCCACCAGGGCGCGCCGGACCGGGTCGCCGAGCGCGGCGAAGGCCGCGTCGAGATCCGGACCGGGTGCGACGGGTACGGGGGCGGCGGTCACGGCTCCACGATAACGCAAACAGTCGTTTGCGCAAGCGATCACTTGCTGATGGGTCGCCCGGGTGCCGCGGCGGGCACCCGGCGTCGCGCCGGCCGGGCGAGCAGCAGCACGACCGTCAGGACGGCGGCGGCGACCGGTAGCCCCCAGGGCCGCCGGGCCGCCGCCACGGTGAACGCGACCGGGCGACCGGGCACCGCGATCCGGCCGTCCACCTCGTACCGGCCGAACGGGGCCGCGCCGGTGGGCACCGCGACGTGGTACTCCCGGGTCTGCCCGGCGGCGATGGTGCCCAGCGCCGGGGCGGCCACGATGGTCCGGGCCCGGCCGGGCGGCCCGACGGTGAGCTGCAACGGCGGGTCGGTGACGTCCTGCGCGCCGGGGTTGTGCAGGGTGATCCGGACCGCGAGTTCGCCCGGCAGGCCGAACCAGCCGCGCGGCCCGGACCGGTCGACGGCCCGCACCGCCACCAGGGTCAGCCCGGGCGGGGCGGTCGGCGCGGCGGCCGGGGCGCTCACCCCGGCCAGCGTCAGGTCGGCGATGGCGGTGGCCGTGCCGGCCGGC
>NZ_JBMDWU010000319.1:0-5813 GCF_048594385.1 Micromonospora sp.
ACGGTCCGGGCCGCGCCTGGCTTCGGCACGGGGCGCGCGCCACCCCCCGCGCGGGGGCGGGCGGGGGCCGCGGGCCCGGCGACGACGCTGTCGCCGGGCCGGCGTCCCGCCAGCTCAGTAGCCCCGCAGCCGGAGCAGCTCCCAACCACCCTCGGGCACGTCGTCCGTCGGGTCGGCCCGCAGGTTCATCGGGTTCGCCATGCCCAGGTAGAGCGTCGGGCCGTCGGCGACCATGTTGCGGATGCCGTAGTTCAGGTAGTTGCCCAACCCGGTATTGTCCACCGTCGTCGCCGCCTTCGTCGGCGACGAGAAGGCGTACAGGTCACCGCCGTAGACCGCCTCCGGCAGGGCGCTCGCGCGCATCCCGGCCGCGTCCATCGGCGCGCGGGCCAGGTCGTCGGCCAGCGCCGGTGACAGGCCCAGCTCGGCGGCGGTCTCCTTGCCCAGCTCCTTGGCCAGGTAGCTCCAGTCCATCGTGCCGACGTACAGCTTCCCGCCGGCCACCACCATCTTCCAGGTGTAGTTGTTGTACGGGTTGCCGAAACCGGGCGGCCCGAACTTCGGCGTCTGGTGCGTCGACTGCAACGCCCACGCCCCGGCCCCGTTGTTGGCCGTCGGGTCGTACGCGGGCAGCTCCGTCGCGCCGTACAACAGGTCGACCTTCTCGAAGTGGGAGCCGAAGTTGCGGCCCCGGTAGATGCTGATCGACCGCTGGGTGTTCTGGATGGTGGCCTGGGCCGCCGCCTCGTCCGCCGGCGGGTAGGTCGCCATGTGCACCGTGGTCGCCTTCATCGGCACGTGCATCGTGCCCCAGTAGAGGAAACCGCCGTAGGAGGCCAGGCCGCCCAGGGCGTAGGCGCGGGCCACCACCGGGTCCGGCTCGTACTCCGACACGTTCCACACCTGCTGCCAGCCGTCGGCGTCCTCCGGGTTCAGCCCCGGCGCGCCCGACGCGAGCGGCGGGCTCATCCAGACCGCCGCGATGCTCGGCGGCGGCGCGGCGGCACCGGCGGTCGGGCCGGCCAGCTCGGCGTCCGAGCCCGGCCAGGTGGTCACGAACAGCCGCCCCTGGTGGACGGTGAGGTCGGCGGCCTGCGCCGGCAGGTTCGCCACCACCGTGAACGCGAACGGGTCGGACTTGCTGCCCGTCCAACGCAGCACGTTGCCGCGCTCGCCACCGTTCGCGCCGACGCCCACCCCGGCGTACAGGGCGTCACCGGCCACCGTGAAGTGCCGGATGTTGCCGTACATCGGGAAGTTGCGGGAGCCGAGGAACGCGCCCGTGTCGGTGTCGAACGCGAACAGGTTGACGCTGGTGCCCAGCGCCGGGCCGCCCAGCAGGGCCACCCCGTTGAAGTTGCCGGCCGCCCGGATGCCCGCGGTGGTCTGCAACCGGTTGGCGTCCTCGGTGGAGGCCGCCTTCACCAGGTCGGTCTTCTCGACCAGCTTGTTGGCGCGGGTGTCGTAGGTGTAGAGGCGCGGCTGCCGGTGGTCGCCGAGGATCGGCGGCAGCTGCGGGTTGCGCTTGGCGACCTGGCTCTCGCCGTACTCGCAGACCCAGTCGTCGTTGACCGTCGGCGTGGTGTTGCGCAGGGCCCGGCCGCTGGTCAGGCAGTTGACGTTCGCTCCGGTGCCGAACCACAGCATCTTGCCGGCCCGGGTCATCCCCCACAGGTACGCCTGGTTGACCTTGGCCTTGCCGTCGGCGCACGGCGGCCCGGCCGGGTACGGCAGCCCGATCCCGGCGAAGCACTCGTCCGGCTGGGCCTTGGCGAGCAGTTGCGGACTGCTCTGCTGCGCGCCGGCCGCGCTGGCCGCGCTGCCGGGGTCGGCGGCGTCGAGTGGCGCACCGAGCGCCGCCGAGGGAACCGCCAACACCGACCCGAGCCCGAGTACGGCGACGGCGGTCGACAACCGCCGTGCGGAGAACCGGAGTGGATTCACCAACAATCTCTCTTTCGCAGGAAGGTGGACACCCGTTACCGGGCCCGGCGGAGGCGGACCCGGGAACGGGCAGGGACACACAGGGACCGCTCAGACGGCGGCCGGCAACTTCCGGGGAGCCGGGGCGACGACGCGCGACGCCATCCGCTCGGCCCACCCGGACGGGTCGGGGAAGTCCAGGAACCGGCCGAGCCCGGTCAGCTCGGCCACCGGGTCGGCGACCAGGTCCTCGTAGGACATGCGCAGCAGGTGCTCCGGGGGCACGTCCCGCAGCGCCTGGTCGGCCTGGCTGCTCATGAAGGCGCACAACCCGAGGTAGCGGCGCAGGTCCTGACCCCGCTCGCGCAGCGCGTCGGCGGTCAGCCGGTCCGGCAGGTACGGCTGGAGGTCCTCCGGCACGGTCTGGTCCGCGCCCACCCGGAACGGGTCCAGCCCGCACCGGCCGAGGAACTCCACCCGCAACTGGATGAGCTGGAACGACGAGTGCCGGCTCATCGACCGGGCGGTGTCCTCCCAGTTGCGGGTCAGGTAGACGACCTTGCAGTCCGGGAAGCCCCGCAGCAGGTACGGCGCCACGTGGCTGGAGCCGCCGGAGCGTTCCACCCACCGGGTCTTGCCGGTCAGCACGGCGAGCAGGTCGAGGAAGTCGTGGTGGTGCTGGGCCACCGTCTGGGTGCGGAACTGCGGCACCCGCTCGGCGAGCTGGTCGAACAACGCGTCCGGGTCGGCGGTCAGCTTCGACAGGGTGATCGCCAGGATGCGCGGCAGCTCGGTCAGCCGGTCGGCCCACCGGCCCGCGGCCGGGTAGCGGACCTCCTTGGGCGGCAGCCCGATCCGGAACAGGGTGGACAGCTCCGCCTTGGGGCTGGCCAGCACCGCCCAGTACTCGGCACCGGTGAGCACCTCGGCGCTGCGGGCCCACGGCGCGACCGACATGAAGAACTCCTGGGCCGACAGGGTGTCCGGCTCCTCGTGGATCAGGTCGGACAACAGCGTGGATCCGCACCGACCGTTGCTGATGATGATCGACCGGCCGGTGATCGGGGTGTCCATCGGAAGACCTCCTGGGTGTCGCGTCGTCATGCGGTGGTGGATTGGGTCACGTCGAGCGAGCAGTCCTCGGCGAGCCAGGCGAAGACCAGCCGGCGGACCTCCTCCGGCCGGTCGATCAGCACCGTGTGCCGCTGGTCGGGCAGCACCTCCACCCGGGTCTGCGGCAGCAGTTCGCGGACCGCCGGGGCCAGCTCCACCACCGCCGAGTCCCCGCCGTAGAGGCAGAGCACCGGGCAGCCGATCGCGGCCAACGCCCCGGCGGGCGGCAGCGGGCTCGCCGGCAGCTCCTGCGCCAGCGTGGTGTCGGAGAGCATCCGCTGCGTCTCGGCGGCCCGTTGCGCGGCGACCCGGCCCCGCCGCACCCCGATCTCGGTGACCGCCCCGTCGCGGGGCAGCCTCGCGGCGACGCGGGCGAGCCGCTCGCGGACCCGCCGCATCCACTCCGGGGTCGGCGGCGCCGACTCGATCGTCACGATGCCGGCGACCCGCTCCGGATGCCGGGCGGCGTAGCCGAAGGCGATGGTGCCGCCGAACGAGTTGCCCAGCAACAGCAGCGGACCGGTGACGTCCTGGGCGGCCAGCAGCCCCGCCAGGTCGTCGACGAAGTCGTCCAGGGCGTACCCGGTGGCGGGACGGTCGCTGCGCCCGTGGCCGCGCAGGTCGTACAGGACGGTCGGGAAACCGGCCCGGGACAACGGCTCGGCCAGGGTGAAGTACCAGCTCGCCATGGTGTCCGACGCCATCCCGTGGATCAGCACGGCGGTCGGCGTCGGCCCGGTCCGGCCGTCGGCGGCCGGACCGGGGGGATCGAGCCGCTGCGTGTGCAGCGTGATCCCGTTCGCCCGGACCATGGTCACCGGCTGCCCGCCCCGACCTCGTCGGCCTGCCCCAACGACTCGGCGATGTGCGTCACGAGCTGCCCGACCTTCAACTCCCGGACGGTCTCCAGGTCGAGCTTGGCGACGAAGTGGGCGAAGTTCACCGTGTCGCCGTAGCGGGACTGGAGCCGGCCGGCGAGCGCGACCACGTCGATGCTCTCCATGCCCAGGTCCTCGGAGAACGTGGTGTCCATGGTGACCACCTGGTCGTCCGCGAAGTCGCCCAGCACGGCGTCGATCATCTCGGTGAGGTCGGCGAGGATGGTGTCCTGGGCCGAGGGCATGGGCGTTGCTCCTTCTGCTGATCGGATGGGTTGGGCGGTGCTGCGTTCCGGGTGCCGGCTCACGGCCGGGACACCCCGGGCGGGGTGGCGGGTGCCGGCTCCGGCCCCCAGGTCCAGGCGACGACGTACCGGCGCGGCGGCAGGTCCTCGGGGTTGGCGACGTCACGGTGGCCGACCCGGTAGGCCCGACCACCGATCTCGACGGTCAGCCCCGAGTCGGTGGCCGAGTAGACCCGGAACCGGCGCGGCGAGCCGTCCAGCCCGGTCCCCTCGGCCTTGGCGACCGCCTCCTTGGCGGCCCAGAACCGGGTGAACCACAGCCGGCGGGCCTCGACGTTCCCGCCGGCCAGCGAGGCCAGCAGGGTCAACTCGGCCGGGGTGAGGGCGAAGGTGAGGGTACTCTCCGGGTGGTCGGTGACCTCCGCGACGTCGATGCCGACGCCGGGGCCCCCGGGCACCGCGTCGGGTGCCCGGCGGCGGGCGATCGCCACCCCGATCTCCGCGCAGTGCGCCAGGGAGACGTCGCAGTCGCCGAGCCCCCGACCGGGCCGTCCGCGTACCCAGGGCCGGCCGTCCGGGTCGTTGCCGACGGTCAGCTCGATCGGGTAGATGTCGGTGTGGCCGTCCTCCCACAGCCGGGCCCGGACCGCGTCCTTGGCGGCGATCCGGCCCAGCATCCACTGCTTGCGGGTCTTGGCCGGCTGCCGCTCGTAGTCGGCGTAGGCGGCCCCGCCGAGGATGCCCCGGGCGGCCATGCCCCGGGTGACCAGGTCGGTCCAGCAGTCGAAGGCCATCGTCCAGCCCTCGGGCTGCAACAGCGACATCGGGTGCCGCTCGGGGAACCGCTCCGCGACCCGGGCCTGCGGGTGGCTGTCGAACCGGCGGTCCGTCGCGCCCTCGATCTCCGACCACACCCGCCCCTGGTAGCTGAGCTGGGTGTCGGCGACGAGTTTCCCGTCGTCGATGGCGCGGACCCGGGCGACGCACTCGAACGCCCGGCCGGCCGGCGGCGGCGGCCCGTAGAACCGCACCTGACCGAGCCCCACCGGCAGCGCCACCGTGCGGAACGGCTGGGTGGTGATCAGCCAGTTGCCGATGAGCTGCAGGGCGTTGTCCAGCAGCGCCCCCGGTGGCACCGGCGCGGTGACGATGCCGCGTACGTGCATGTCGCCGAGCGCGTGCACCTCGGTCACGCCCTGGAACTGCGGCCCGTGGAACATCAGCCGCTCCGCGTACATCTCGGCGGCGCCGAGGGTCGGCGGGCGTTCGGTGGCCGGGTCGTGGGTCCAGACCGGCGGCGGCGTCGGGTACGCCGTGCCGACCTCGATCGTCGCCCGGGCGTACCCGGCGAAGGCGACCGAGGACCGGTTCGGGCCGGCGGTGCGGACCACGATCTCCACGTCGGTGGCCGGTTCGGCGATCAGCCACCTGTTGAACTTCGCGTCGTGCACCGCCACCACCGGGACGCCGGGCACGAGCTGCTCCACCGCCTCCATCATGTGCGCGACCAGGGCGGTCGCCGGCACCACCGGCCACCGGTCCTCCGGGTCCGGCCAGTCGTCGGGCTGCACGAAGAAGCAGTGGTCCAGCAGGTACGGCATGGTGTCCAGGGAGATCCGCCGGATGATCCGGCCGACCTCCGTACCGGCCGCGC
>NZ_JBMDWU010000032.1:0-7041 GCF_048594385.1 Micromonospora sp.
GGCCGAGGGTTCACCCGACGGGGCCGAGGGTTCACCCGGTGGGGTCCCCGACGTGACGTAGACCTCCACCGTTCAGCCAGCGTACCCACCCGACCCCCTCGCGCCCCGCAGGGCGAAGCGGGTTGAATGGGGCGATGCAGAACCTGTTGCCTGAGCCTCCGGCCACTCTCCTGCCCGCGCACGACGACGCGGACGCCGCGTTGGCCGCTGCCGCAGAGCAGGGCACCGACGAGGCGTACGCCGAGGTCGCGGCCCGCTTCCCGACGCACAGTGCGGCCTGGGCGGCGCTGGCCACCCGGGCCCTGGACGGCGGCCAGGTGGTCGCGGCGTACGCGTACGCCCGCACCGGCTACCACCGGGGCCTGGACCAGCTGCGGCGCAGCGGCTGGAAGGGGCACGGCCCGGTCCCCTGGTCGCACACCCCGAACCAGGGCTTCCTGCGCTGCCTCTACGTCCTGTCCCGGGCCGCCGGGGAGATCGGCGAGGCGGACGAGGCCGCCCGGTGTGCCCAGTTCCTCCGCGACTGCGACCCGGCCGCCGGGGACGCCCTCGCCAGCGCCTGACCGGCCGACCAGGGTCAGAGGCCCTCGGCCACCGCTGCCGCGATCTTCAGCCAGGCGTCCCGGGTGGCCGAGGAGAGCCCGCCGTACCGGATCGGCTCGCCGGTGTCGATCAGCCGCTCGTACGGCGCGAGCAGCACCGCCCTCGTCCGGGCGGCGAAGTGCTCCTGGATGGCCGGCAGGTCGATCTCCTTGCGTGACGGGGGCATCGACACCACCGTCACCGCCTGCCGGACCAGCCGGTGCCGGCCGCTCTGCTCCAGGTGGTCGAGCATCCGGGCGGCCGTCTCCGCCGAGTCGTTACGGGCCGACATGGTGACCACCAACTGGTCGGTGGCGTCCATCGCGGCCTGCCAGTTCTGCGCCCGGACGTTGTTCCCGGTGTCCACGAAGATCAACTTGTAGAACCGGCTCACCACCTCGCGGATCTCGGCGAACGCCGCCGCCGTCAGCATCTCGCCCCCGGTGGCCGACTCGTCCGAGGCGAGCACGTCGAACATCCCCTCGCCCTGCGAGCGGACGTACTGCGACAGGTCGCCGATCCGGCCGTGCGGCCCCTGGAACTGCCCGAGGTCCCGCAGCATGTCGCGCACCGTACGGGAGTGGAAGTCCTGCTGCGCCCGCATCCCCAGGGTGCCCTGGGTCTCGTTGTTGTCCCAGGCCAGCACGTAACCCCCGCGCTTCTGCCCGAAGGTCATCGCGAGCAGCAGGATGGCCACCGTCTTGCCGGCGCCGCCCTTGGGATTGACCACGGTCACCTGGCGCAGCCCGCCGAAGTTGCGGCGCACCATCTCGATGTCCCGCTTCACCTCCTGCTCGTGCTGCCCCGGGGGGAGCTTCACCAGGCCGATCCTGTTGACCATGGCCCGGACGCCCATCGTGGCGATCGGCTCGGCCGGCCGGATCTGCCGGCGGCGGGCGAAGTCCTCGGCGGTCGGGGCGATCCCGCTCTCCGGCGACCACCCCATCTCGGGGTAGCCGACCGAGGTGAGCGGATCGGGATAGACCGGCGCGGGTGGGGACGCCGGAGGCGTCCCGCCGGAGGTCGACGGCTCCGGCCAGGACGGCCGGTACCACCCGCCGGTCACCTGCTGCGCCGGTGCGGGCTGTTCCGCTGCCGGTTGCGGTCCCGGAGCCGACTGCCCCGCTGCCTGCTGTGGTCCGGCCTGTTGTGCCGGCTGCTGCGGCGATCCGGCGGCCGGCTGTCCCGGTCCGGGTTGCTGTCCGGGTACCGGGTACCCGTGAACCGGCAGGCCGGGTTCCTGCGGCCCGGGTAGCGGCAGCCCCGCTGCCGGCGAATCGAGCCGTGAGAGGCCCGGTGCCGACGAGCCGGGCAGCGGCAGCCCGGGTACCGGTGGCTCCGGCAGCGCGGGACCGGACCCTGACGGCTCGGGCATGCCGGACCCTGACGGCTCGGGCAGGTCGGGTGCCGGCTGGTCGGGCAGGCCGGGTCCCTCGCGGTCCGTCGACTCCGGTCGGAGCGGAGCGGGAACTGCCGCCCCGGTTCCGGGCGGATCGAACCCGGGGACGGCCGGTCCGGCTGCGGTCGGCTCGGGCCGGCCCGGTGGCGTCGGTTCGCCCGGTTCGGGCCAGCCCGCTGCCGGTTGCTCCGGGCCGGCGTCCCCGGTGGCGGCCCGGAACCCGCCGGGGACACCGGAACCGGCGACGGGCGGCGGTGCGGAGGCCGGACCGGTGGCCCGGTCGGGCTCGTCGATCCCGGTGGAGAGCCGCTGGGGCGGCAACGCCCAGGGTGACTCGCCCCGCCCCGTGGACTGTGCCGGCACCGCCGCCACGACCGCCGGTTCGGCCTCCTGGATCCTGGAGGATCTCGGCCCCGCCGGGGGCCCGAACCTTCCAGGATTCAACTCGGTCGGGTCATCTCCGTGGGCCACGACGCTCCCGTTGCGCGGAGGGGATGGTGGGGCGGGATGGGACGGACTGTTCGGCGGGGGCGTCGGCGCAGCCGACATCGACGGTCCTGGACCGGCGGGCGGGGCAGCCGGAGTCAGCGGCCCGGGCCCGGCCGGCGCAGCAGCCGTGGGAGGTCCGGGCGGCGGAGCGACGGGGGCCGGTGGTGCCGGGGGACCGGCGAGCGACGGGTCCAACGTGAAGGGCAGGTCGAGATCCACCCGCCCGGTCCGGCCCGGCCCCGTTCCACCGGCCGGTGCGGTCGCCCGGCCCGCACCGGCACGATCCGCCGGGGCGGCGTACCCGGGAGGGGCGTAGCCGGGTGGCGGGTCGTAGCCGGGGGAATCGTCGTACCTCGGGGGAAGTTGGGTCGACGGGGTCGGCTCGGGCAGGTCGGGCACCCAGCCGTCACCGGGCGGGGCCCAGCCGCCGTCGGGCGGCAGGGGCGCGACCTCCGCCGCGAGCGACGGGTACGCCGTCGGCGGGTAGACCGGCGTGGGCTCGGCGGCCCAGTGCGGCACCGGGGGGTCGGGCGGCCAGAGTGGTTCGATGTCCCGCTCCGGCCCCGGCTGCTGGCCGGGCTGTCCGGCCCGGTCGGCGTTGTCGTCCACCACGGATCCTCCCCACTCCTCCCGCCGAGGATAGGCCGTCCCGTTCCCGTTACGCCGGGTGACGGATGTGGGGAACGGTCAGCCGGTGAAGACCGCCCAGGCCCCTGGCTCGGTCCACCAGGACCGCTTGCGGCTCAGCTCACCCTCGACCCCGTCGTCGAGGAAGGGCACCCGCTCGTCCCGGGGGATCACCGCCACCGCCCGGCCCCGGGCCCGCCGGACCTCGTACCGGATCTTCTTCTTCCTACCCAACGTCGGGCGGGTCGGCACGGGAACGGCCACCGCGACCTCCACCCGACCGT
This sequence comes from Micromonospora sp., assembly GCF_048594385.1. Classification (NCBI taxonomy): domain Bacteria; kingdom Bacillati; phylum Actinomycetota; class Actinomycetes; order Micromonosporales; family Micromonosporaceae; genus Micromonospora; species Micromonospora sp. The sequence goes on from NZ_JBMDWU010000032.1 coordinate 3,382, forward strand.
CGGCCGGGTCGCCGGCGGTGAGCAGCGGCAGCGAGTCGAGGGTGGCGTAACCGCCGGCGTTGCCGATCGCGCAGGCCAGGATCGGGTCCGCGCCGTCGGAGAGCACCGCGTCGTCCACCTCCACCCGACCCCGCCAGTGCAGCGGCCGGCCCGCCTCGTCGGCGGCACCGAGCAGCGCCCCGTCCAGGGTCACCGAACCGCCGTCGTTGCGCAGCAGGTCGAGCCGGCGTACGCCGCCGTCGAGCACGGCCGCCGCCACCGCCGCCGGGTCCCGGGGCAGGCCGAGCTGCGCGGCCAGGTCCCGGTGCGGGCCACCCCGGGCCGGATCGAGCGGGAGTACGCCGATCGGCGGCAGGTCGGGCACCGTACGGTTGCCGGCCAGCTCGGCGGGACGGCGGCTGGGCGGTGGGGCGTACCGGCGGACGAGCCGACGCACGACGGCGCGCAACTGGGCGTCGCTGGCGACGGCGACGACCAGCCTGGTCTTGCTGTCCGGGTCGGGCCAGGCGAGGCCGTCGGGGCGGGCCGGGGCGTCCAGCCGGGCCAGCACCTCGTCGACCTCGGCGTCGGAGCGGGCGACGACGGTCTCCACCCGGGCACCCCGCGCGGTCAGCGCGTCCGCGCAGGCCAGCACCGGTACGCGCGGCGTTTCGCAGCGCTGTCCGTCCGGTGGCGCGGCCGGTTTGCCGGTGGCCTCGGGAGCACCGCCGCAGCAGGCGTCGCCGCTGCCGCAGCCCCCACCGGGAGCGTCCCGCTCGGAGCCGAGGGTGAGCAGCACCACGTCGTACACTCCGGGCCTCCTGCCTCGCGACGTGAACCCCTGCCGGCCACGCCGTTTCTACTTGTTAGCCTGACACCCCGGGCTCGCCAACCGGTCGCCACCTGGCACCCGAGCCTTCTGGAGGCGGAAAAGATGCCAGCGATCGTGCTCATCGGTGCTCAGTGGGGCGACGAGGGCAAGGGCAAGGTTACCGACCTGCTGGGTGAGCGGGTCGACTACGTCGTGCGCTACTCCGGCGGCAACAACGCCGGCCACACGGTGATCACGCCGGACGGGCAGAAGTACGCGCTGCACCTGATGCCGTCAGGCGCGCTCTCCCCGAGCGCGATGATCGTCATCGGCAACGGGGTGGTGGTCGACCCGAAGGTGCTGCTCGCCGAGATCGACGGGCTCGCCGAGCGGGGGGTGGACGTGTCCCGGCTGCGGATCTCCGGCGACGCGCACCTGATCATGCCGCACCACCGCGCGCTGGACCGGGTGGTGGAGCGCTACCTCGGCTCGGCCCGGATCGGCACCACCGGGCGCGGCATCGGCCCGGCGTACGGCGACAAGGTCGCCCGGATGGGCATCCGGCTCCAGGACCTGCTCGACCCGGGCATCCTGCGCAAGAAGCTGGAACTCGCGCTGCGCGAGAAGAACCAGCTGCTGTTCAAGGTCTACAACCGCAAGGCGATCGACGTCGAGGAGACCGTCGAGGAGTACCTGCGGTACGCCGAGCGGCTGCGGCCGTACATCGCCGAGACCCGGGTGATGCTCTGGGACGCCCTGGACCGGGGCGAGACGGTGCTGCTGGAGGGTGCCCAGGCCACCATGCTCGACATGGACCACGGCACGTACCCCTTCGTGACCTCGTCGAACCCGACGGCCGGTGGGGCGTGCGTGGGTGCCGGCATCCCGCCCACCGCGAACAACAGGGTGATCGCGGTGAGCAAGGCGTACACCACGCGGGTGGGTTCGGGCCCGTTCCCGACCGAGCTGTTCGACGACAACGGCCAGCACCTGCGCAAGGTCGGCCACGAGTACGGCACCACCACCGGCCGGGAACGCCGGTGCGGCTGGTTCGACGCCGTCGTGGCCCGGTACGCGTGCCGCCTCAACGGCGTCACCGACCTGGTCGTCACGAAGCTGGACGTGCTCACCGGCCTGTCCAAGGTCCCGCTCTGCGTCGGTTACGAGATCAACGGTGAGCGCTTCGACGACATGCCGATGACGCAGACCGACTTCCACCACGCCACCCCGATCTACGAAGAGCACGACGGTTGGTGGGAGGACATCAGCAAGGCGCGCACCGAGGACGAGCTGCCGGAGAACGCCCGCCGCTACATCGCCCGCATCGAGGAGATCACCGGCACCCGGGTCAGCGTGGTGGGCGTGGGCCCCGGCCGCGAGGAGAACGTCGTCCGCCACCCCCTCCTCCCCTAACCCCCCGCCTCCCCTCTCCCGCTTCCCGCGCCCCGCTCCCGCCGTGCCCCGGTGATCAAGAGGTTTGCGTCACGGATTCGCCGTCTGATGACGCAAACCTCTTGATCACCTGTGGAAATCCGAGGGTTGTCCACAGGGTTATCCACAGGGGTGGAAGTTGGGGTGGGCGGGGCGTGAGGGTGGCGGGGTGATGCCGCTCGAAATTCTCCGTCGGATCGCCCTCGGGCAGGACGGCATGGTCACCACGTCACAGGCCCTCGCGGCCGGGCTGACCCGGCACCATGTCCGGCAACTCTGCCGCTCCGGGCGGTGGAGGCGACTGTCCCGTGGCTGCTATGCCCCCGCCGGGCAGCCACCGGACGCGATCACCCGGCGGGCCCGCATCCGGGCGGCGGTGACGAGCCTCGGCCCCGGAGCCTTCGCCGTCCTCGACAGCGCCCTCGCGCTGCACGACATCGCCGGGCCACGCCGATCCGCCATCCACGTGTCGGTGCCGGTGGACCGGCCCCGGCCGCAACGGCACACCGACCCGATGCTCGTCGTCCACCAGTTCACCGTGGCCCCGGGCGACGTCGTCGACGTGGCCGGCATTCCCACGACCTCGCCGTTGCGCACGGTGACGGACATGATTCTCCGGCTCGACCGGTACCCGGCGGTGTCCGTGCTCGACTCGGCACTGAACCGGGGGCTCGTCACCCGGGAGGACCTGGCCACCGCTCCGGCGCTCGTCCGGGGCCGCCGGGGTGCCCCGGCGGCCCGCAGCCACCTCGCCGAGGTGGACGGTCGCGCCCAGTCACCGCTGGAGACCTGGTCGCGGCTGCGCTGCGTCGACGGCGGAGTCCCGCCCGACGTGCTGCAACAGGAGGTCCGGGACGGGGACGGTCACCTGCTCGGCATCGGTGACCTCGGGTGGCGGGCGGCGCGGTTGATCGCCGAGGCCGACGGAGCGGGCCCACACGGCACCCCGGACGCCCTGTTCGCCGACCGCCGCCGGCAGAACCGCCTGGTCAACGCCGGTTGGCGGGTGCTCCGGTTCACCTGGTCCGACGCGCTGCGCCCGGACTACATCCCGCACACCGTCCGCCAGGCCATGGCCCTGACCCGCTCCCGCCCCTAGGCCGTCGGCTGCCCCGTCCCGGCACCGCCCCGTGTCTCGGCACCGCTCCGTCTCGGCATTGCCCCATCCCATCCCGCTCTGCCCAGTCTCGGCACAGCCCGATGCGGCCCCCCGCCTCATCACTCTGCTCGCCGCCGGCCATCCCATCCCGCTCTGCCCAGTCTCGGCACAGCCCGGCCCCGCCCCGCCCCGGCATACCGCCCCGCCCCAGCTCAACCCGACTCCACCTCGCCTCACCCCTGACCCCTGACCCCTCGGACGGTGATCAAGAGGTTTGCGTCAGCTGATCAAGAGGTTTGCGTCTAAGTCGATCTTCAACGTGACGCAAACCTCTTGATCA
>NZ_JBMDWU010000320.1:0-4179 GCF_048594385.1 Micromonospora sp.
CCGACGCAGCACCGCTGCGCCGACGGCCACCCGGCCCGGTCACCCCACGCTGCAGGGGGTGCCGTTGAGCACGAAACCGGTGGGCGGGACGTTCGGGCCGCTGTAGGCCCCGACGAAGCCGGCTGTGGTGCTGCCACCGGCGGCGATCCGCCGGTTGTCGTCGGTGCTGGCGACCGTCACGGTACGCCCGGTCTGCGTCCAGGTGGCGCTCCAGCCGCTGCTGACCTGCTGCCAACTCGTCGGCCAGGTCCAGGTCAGCGTCCAGCCGTCGACGGGGTTCGCCCCGTTGTTGACGATCTCGACGTTGCCGACCCAGCCGTTGCCCCAGTCGCTGGCGGTGGTGAGCCGGACGGTGCAGCCGCTGTCGGCCGGGCCGGCGGTGGTGAAGGTGACAGGCGACGACGACCAGGACACCTTCCCGGCGGTGTCGCGGGTCAGCACGTTGAGCGTGTACCGGGTGCCGGGCACGAGGTTGTCCACGGTGAACGAGGTGCCGGCGGTCTCGCCGAGCTGCTCGCTGACCGTGCCGTTCTGCCGGTACACCTCGTACTTGGCGATCGGGGCGCCCTTCGGTGGGGCCGGCGACCAGGAGATCGTCGCCGACCGGTCGGTCACCCCGCTCGCCGTCGGCTGCCCCGGCGGCGCGGGGTGCGCGGTGACCGGGGACGACGGCCGCAGCACCAGCGTGGTCAGCGAGTACGCCGGCAGCGTCCGGCTGCCGGCGCTGCCCGACTGCCCGGTGACCACGCCGGACGCCCCGTTGGTCAACGAGTACGTCGTCGGCGCGGCGTCCGACGGGGTGAAACCGGCGTAGTCGATGGTGACCGGACGGGCGTTGGCCGGGTCCTTGTTGACCAGCAGCACCGCGAGATCCCCGTCGGCCCGCCGCACGGCGTGCGCGGTGACCAGCGGCTCGTCGGTGGCGGCCCGGACGAACTGGTCACCCGGCCGGGCGAACAGGTTCATCATCGACAGCGCGTGGTACGGCGCGAACGGGGTGTTCAGCGGCGGCTCGCAGACCGTGTTGTCGGCGGTGCAGGTGCCGCTGGACAGCAGCCCGAAGTCGCCGTAGTCGGTCTGCCCGGCGACCTCGGTGACGGTGCCGATGCCGTTGTGCACGTTCCACCACTGGACCGTGAAGACGCCGTTCTCCAGCAGGTCGCTGTAGGCGTCGGCGAGGAACAGCGCGCCCGGCTGGGTGTTCTGCCCGGTGCCGACGTTCAGCTCGGTGAAGCTGATGCCGATCCGGGCGGCGTTCGGGCCGGCGTACCGGGCGAGCTGGTCGCGCAGCAGGTGGGCCGCCTCGTCGATGTGGGCCGTACGGGAAAGGGACTCGGCGGCGGTGCCGCCCGGGTACCAGTGCACGTCCACAAAGTCGATCTTGGGGCCGGCGATGGAGAGCACGGTCCGGTTCCACGGGCCCGGGTCACTGCCGGCGGTGATCCCGTCCGGCCAGTTGCCCGGCATGGTCAGCACCGCACCGACCTTGACCGTGGGGTCGACCGCCTTCATCGCGTCGGCGTACTCGACCACCAGCCGGGCGTACTGGCTGGCGCTCTTGTCGGGGTGGTCGTCGGCCTCCCAGGCCGAGCCGTAGTGCCCGTTGCCGTAGTTCTCGTTGCCGACCGTCCACCACTTCGCGCCGTACCCCTTGGTGACGTTGGCGTAGCGCACCCAGTCGGCGGCCTCGGCGGGGGAGCCGGTGCCGTAGTTCGCGATGATCATCGGCTGCGCGCCGACCCGCCGGGCGGCGGCCATGAACGTGTCGAAGTCGGTGTCCGGGGCGACGTACCCGCCGGGCGCGGTGTGGTCACGCCAGTGGTAGATGTCGGCGTACGAGCCGCCCGGGTAGCGCATCATCCGCACACCGGCGGCCTTGAGCAGGTCGGACGTCTCGGCCGTGCCGAGCTGGGAGTCCCAGATGGCGTGGTTGACGCCCAACGCGGTGGCCGGCACGGTGGCCAGTCCGGCGTTGGCGTTGACGGTCACGGCCACCGGGTCGGCGGCCGCGTCGGCGGGCGACGGGCCGGTCACGGCGAGCCCACCGGTGGCGAGCAGCAGGCTCGCGGCGAGCGCCGTCGCGCGCCCCGGGCCGCGACGCGACCGGCGCGACGGTGGGGCGGAAAGTCTGTTCATACGGGGTTCCTTCGGGGGTCACCACCGTGCACCGCGGCCGGTCGGGGTGGCGTCGCACCACGAGGAGCGTCGGGACGGCGGGCGGGACGGATGGACGGACTGCGGACGTCGTTTCGTCGCACTTGTCGCCGTCCCCCGGAAACCCACGGCTCCCGGTTGCCCTTGGACGACGGTCGGCCCCGCACACGGCCACTCATCGACGCACAAGAATCGCACGGTGGTCCCGGCGAATTCAAGGCGCTGTCCGGGCCGCCCCGCCGGTACGGCTCACCGCCGGGCGGCCACCCTCGCCGCGACCCCGGCCGCCCGCACCACCGCGGCCATCCGGCGGGGCCGGGAGACGACCGCCGGCCGGGTACGCAGGCAGTCGCGCACCACGTCGGCGGCCCGCTCCACACTGAGCAGCATCGGCTTGACCGGCGACTTCGCCATCTTGGTGTCGACGAACCCGAACCGCACGACGGTCACCCGCACCCCGTGCGGCCGCAGCGCGCCCCGCAGCCCCACCAGGTACGACGTCAACCCGGCCTTGGCGGCGGCATACCCGGGGGCCTGGGCCGACGGGGCGGCGTCGGCGAGGCTGGACAGGCCCACGAGGTGACCACCGCCCCCGGCCACCATCGCCGGCACGACCACCTCCACGGTGCGCGCCGCACCGATCAGGTTGACCTCCAGCGCCCGGGTCTGCGCCGCCAGGTCACCGAGGTCGAAGAACTCACCGACCCCCGCCGCGTAGACGCACACGTCCACCCCGCCGAGCCGGTCGACCGCCTCGGCCAGCACCGTGCGGTAGGTGTCGCCGGTGACGTCGGCGACATGGTGGGTGTACCCGGGGGCGGTCAGGTCGGTGCCGCTGCGGGACACCCCGGCGACCGTCCAGCCGGCGGCCACCAGTTGCCGGGTCAGGGCCAGCCCGACACCGTCGCTGTTACCCACCACGACCGCCCGTCGTCCCTGCGCATCCATGCCCGGACTCTAGACGCCACCGTGCGGCCCGGGACGCTGCACACACCGTCCGGCCCGGACTCCGCACACCACCGTCCGGCCCCGGCACGACGCCGCCCCGCCCACCGGGTCGGTGGACGGGACGGCGGCGCAGCGGCAACCGTCAGGGCTGACCCTGGTAGACCTCGCCGTCGGCGCCCTGGACGAACAGTCGCACCAGACCGCCGTAGACGCTTCCCGCCGGGGCGGAGATCGTCTGGCCGGGGCCGTCGACCGTGCTCCAGGCCGTCCACGCGCCGGAGTCCTGGAGGTACCAGGCGGTGCGCAGGTCGTCGCCGCCGGTGCGGACGAAGACGTGCAGCCCGCCACCGTAGACCAGGGCGGCCGGCGCGGACGCGGCACGCGCGGTGCCGGGCACGTCGCTCCACCCCGACCAGGCGCCGGTGGACAGCGAGTACCTGTTGGCGCGCACGTTGCCGTTCGTGCCCCGGACGAAGACGTGCAGGTATCCGCCGTAGATGGCGGCGGACGGGGCCGAGTTGGCACCGGTCGGGCCGGCGAGGGTGGCCCAGCCGGACCAGGCGGCGGTGTCCAGCGTGTACTGGTTGGTGCGGACCTTGCCGTTCGCGCCCCGGACGAACAGGTGCAGTTGGCCGCCGTAGACGGTGGCGGACGGGGCCGACGACGCGGACGTGGTGCCACCGACCGTGCTCCAGCCGGACCAGGTGCCGGTGTCCAGGGCGTACCGGTTGGTGCGGACCTTCTGGTCGGACTGCACGAACAGGTGCAGTTCCCCGCCGTAGACGGCCGCCGCCGGTGCCGAGGTCGCCATGGCGTCACCGGGGACGGTGGACCAGCCGGACCAGGAGTCGGGGTTGGTGTCGTACCGGTTGACCCGTACCTGCCCGTCGGGGCCCTGCACGAAGACGTGCAGCTCACCACCGTAGGTGGCGGTGGCCGGCGCGGACCGGGCCTGCGCCGTGCCCGGCACCGGCGTCCAGCCCGCCGCGCGGGCGGCCTGCGGCCCGGCGGTTGCGGAGGCGACGCCCGTGGCGGGGCCCGCCGGGTGGCCGACCGCCGGCACGGCGGCGGCGGGGG
>NZ_JBMDWU010000321.1:0-3545 GCF_048594385.1 Micromonospora sp.
CCGGGGCCTCGTGGAACAAGAGTTGTGCGTCTTGTTACAGAGACCCACGTGCCGCAAACCTATTGATAACCGAGGCGAGAGCGGCGGGGACAGGTGGGACCGGCGGGGGGTGGGAGGCGAGGGGGAAGGCTGGAGGCGAGGGGGAAACGGCGATCGGCCCGCCTCGCGGGGCGAGACGGGCCGATCGTGTGGTAGCCCCGACCGGATTCGAACCGGCGCTACCGCCTTGAGAGGGCGGCGTCCTGGGCCACTAGACGACGGGGCCAGGCACTTTTTCCTGCTTCACCACCCCGTGGGGCGGTGCGGCATTAGTCTAACGGCACCGGCACCCGGCCCCCGAGACGGGGGTCGGCATCCCGGCGAGGTCGGTGCCCGGGTGGCGAAACAGGGGCGTCCGAGCGGCCGGTATAGCGCAACGTCACCACAAGCGGGCCCAGCCAGACGAGCGGGCCGGCCAGACGAAGCGGGCCCAGGCACACGAGCGGGGCCGGCCGGCCACGCACACTCCCCCTGGACGCGAAGAAGCCCGTCCCAGCGAACGTGGGACGGGCTGTCAGCGTTGTAGCCCCGACCGGATTCGAACCGGCGCTACCGCCTTGAGAGGGCGGCGTCCTGGGCCACTAGACGACGGGGCCAGAACATAGCTCGTGCTTCCCTGCCCTACCGGGCGGGGAAGCTGCACTCTATCAGAGATCAACTTCGCCCCGGTGACGGGACGGAGCCGACCTCCGTCAGAATCCAGCGTCCACGGATTCGGGTGAACCCGCGGTTGCGCTGGGGTACCAGGACTCGAACCTAGACTAACTGAACCAGAATCAGTTGGGCTGCCAATTACCCCATACCCCATTGGCCCCTTGTGGCGCCGGGAAGGAACTTTACCCTCCCCGCGCCAACAGGCCAAATCCAATCCCCCAAACCGCCTGTGAGCTGCGGAAACAGGGGTGTCGTACGACTCAGGCGACCGGTACCACCGTGTTGGTGAGCTCGCCGATCCCCTCGATCCGTACGGTGACCGTATCCCCGTCAGTGAGCGGACTAACCCCGGCCGGGGTGCCGGTCAGCACCACGTCCCCGGGCAGCAGCGTCATCACGTGCGAGATGTACGACACCAGCGCCGGCACGTCGAAGACCATGTCCTTGGTCCGGCCGAGCTGACGTACCTCCATCTCGTCCGGGTTGCGCCCCACCTCGCAGCGCACCTCCAGGTCGGAGACGTTCAGACCGGTGGTGATCCAGGGGCCGATGGGGCAGAACGAGTCGAAGCCCTTGGCCCGGGTCCACTGCGAGTCGGAACGCTGCAGGTCCCGCGCGGTGACGTCGTTGGCGCAGGTGTAGCCGAAGACGGCCTTCGCGGCGGCGGCCCGGTCGGCCCGGCGGGCACCCGGCGCGCCGATCACCACGGCCAACTCGGCCTCGTGCTCCACCTGCCGGGAGAAGATCGGCAGCCGGATCGCGTCCCGGGGACCGATCACCGAGGTGGACGGCTTGAGGAAGAGCAACGGCTCCTTCGGCACCTCGTTGCCGTGCTCGGCGGCGTGCTCGGCGTAGTTACGCCCCACACAGACCACCTTGCTGGGCAGGATCGGCGACAGCAACCGCACGTCGGAGAGCGCCCACCGGGCACCGGAGAACTGGATCTGCCCGAACGGGTGGCCCTCGATCTCGGCGACGGTCAGACCCTGCGGCCCGGCCTCCGACTCGCCCTCGACGACCCCGAACGACATTCCCTTGGCATGAGCGAAACGAGCGATACGCACCCGGCCAATCTATCCCCACGCCCGGCGTCACCCGTCGACCACCGGGACGTCGGCGCAGCGTAGGCCATCGGCCGGCGCGGCGGGCGGGGTTCGCCGCTTCGTACCCGCCCGGAGGGTGCGTGCTCCTAACGTCGGCTCCGGAGGTTCGTTGGTATGCCTGCATCGAGACGACACCACAGGGCCCTCGCGGTTTTCGTGAACTGCCTGGGCATCCTCGCCGCCGTACCGGCGCTGCCCGGTACCGGCCCCGCACCCCACGCCACCCCGGCCGGCCCGGCGGCGACCGCTGCGGCGGCAGGGCCCGCCACGACGACCGGACCGCCTCGGGCACCGGCGGGCCACGCCGGCCCGGCGGAACCGGGCCGGGCACCGACGGGGCCGGTCACCCGGGCCCGACCGGCCGCCACCGCCCGTCCCGCCGTACCGGCCCGCCTCGCCGCCTGGGCGACGCCGGTGGCCCCGACCCGGGAGGCGGCACCTCCCCGACCGGCGCGGGCCGCGCCCGGTGTGGCGGCCAGCGGCGCGGTCGTACCGGTCACCCCGACCGCGCCGGCCCCCGGCATGACCACCGCCGGCAACCCGGGCGCGCCCCGGCCGGCACCGCAGGTCACCGTGGCCGTGGCGCCCGCCGCGACGGGGGTGCCGGGTTACCGGATCATGGTGCGCAACACGGGCGGCTCGACGGTGCAGACGATGGTCCGGCAGGAGTTGCCGGCCGGCACCTCGACCACCGCGGTCAGCGCGGGTGGCCTGGTCACCCACCCGGGCGGGGCGGGCGCGGGCGGGGAGGTCACCTGGCGGCTCGTCCTGCCGGCCGGAGCGACCCGGACCCTGGACACCGCCCTGGCCGCCGCCGCGCCGGGCCGGGCGCTGACCGCGCCGGCCTGCGCGTACACCGGTGACGGCGACCAGCCGTACGACTGCGCGACGGCCACCTGGCGCAGCGGGGCGGCCCCGGAGGCGTTCGTGCCCGCGACGCCGGCCTGGCGGCAGCCCCCGATCCTGCTCGGTGCGGCCCTGGTGGTGCTGGCACTACTGGCCGGCGCGCTCTGGTGGTGGCGGCGGGCCCGGCGACGGGTGGGCGGGATCGAGCCGACCGGCACCGCGCCGGTGGCGGCCGGCTCCCCGCCGTACGCGGGCGGTCCGGCGGCCCCGGGCGGCGGGACGGTGTACCCGCGCCCCGCCGTACCCGGAGAGGTCCGGCGACGCCGCAGCCCGTCGGTGTGGCTGGTGGTGGGGGTGGCCGCGACGGTGCTGGCCGCAGTGGTCTTCGCCGCCGCCTGGACGGCCACCCGCGAGGTCGCCGCCATCGACACCACCAAGCAGCCGACCGCCGGGGCGTGGACGGGCACCACCATGACCGGCCCGGTCGGCACCCCGCTGCGGGAGAAGGCGTTCGAGTTCACCGTCTACCGGGTGGCCTGCGCCACCGCGAGGGTGGCCAGCCAGCAGTGCCAGGCCACGGTCGGGGTACGCAACGTCACCCCGGAGCAGCAGAGCTGGCACGGTCAGCTCCAGCGCGCGTACCTGCCGGGTGGGAGCTGGGTGAGCACCGACGAGGACGCCACCCGGCTGGCGAACCTGGGGCGCGACGTCTTCGCCCAGCCCGTCTCGGCCGGCAGCCGGGTGGTGCTGCCGCTGGTCTTCACCGTGCACGGCGCGCAGAAGCCGAAGCAGTTGGAGCTGCGCAGCGGGGTGTTCTCCGCCGGGGTCCGGGTGGACGTGCCCTGAGCGGGGGCGGGGGGGGGGCGGACCCAGAGGGGGGGGTGCGCCCCCCCCCCCCCCCCC
>NZ_JBMDWU010000322.1:0-14864 GCF_048594385.1 Micromonospora sp.
GGCCGGGGGGAGGTGCCTTGCCCCCACCCCCCCCCGCCCCCCCCCCCCCCCTGTGGGGGGGGGCGCGGGCCCCGCCGATGGGTGCAGGCCCTAGTTAATGCTTGACCTACTCTGCTGGGGGTAGCAGGCCGCCGGAGTGACAGCGTGTTGGTGAGGTGACGATATGCAACCACGTTACGCCGCTGACGACGGGCTTATGAGTACGCCACCCCCGGACGCTCCCTGCCTGGTCTGCCACGCGTACACGCCTCGGCAGGCTGTCACCACGCCGCAGGGCAGAGTCTGGCAGTGCAAGCGCTGCCTGACCAGCGCCGAGGACGAAAGCTACGAGTTTGATCCTCGACGGGTGCCATCTGGCAGGGAACAGGGAACTGCTGCTGCGAGGGTGCTCCAACTGCTTGTGATCGGCCTCCGCAACGGGCAGGAGGGGCCCCTGGATCCGAACGACCTCTACGAGGTAATTCGGCCGTACTTCGACGCCGGCTGGTGCATCCGAGATGTGATGTATGCCCTCAATCAGCTACCCAACGGTGCACCGCACCCAGATGCCGGCTGGAACGATCGCCTGCCATGCAAGCAACTCCTCTACCGGGTCCGGCGACGGCTGAGGGAGTGGCGCTGGTCCGAACGCGAGGACGGTGACGACATCATGCCGGGCGGCTGGACCGAGATGCGCAGAGCGATGGGAGCCGCCGCGCGTCGCCAAAAGGAGCATGCCCAAGCGCGCGAGGCAATCTGGCATGAGCAGGAGGCATCTGCCCGTCAAGCCGCCTCGGCGAGTGCCCGTCAGGCCGCACGCCAGATCGCCGTCGGAGCTGCCGCCCGGGCGCGACAGATACGCGCGCAGGGCGAGCGGCGAAGCCAGGAAGCGACAGCCAAGGCTGCCACCCAGGCACGAAAGGAAAGACAGGAAGCCCTGCAGAAGCTGGAACAGCTCACCGACTCCGCCCGCCTCCCGCGCGAACACTGACGAAGATCTACTTTCAACAAGATAGAGGGTATGCACGACGTCACGCGTTGTCTAAGTTCGCGGGCATGACCTCAGATGCCTCCTTTCCGGACCTGATCGCCGACCGCGCATGTACGGCGGCGCGCAGCATGATCGCCGAGATGGACAGTCCGCCATCTGCTGCCATGGTCGATCAGTTGGTACAGCGCAGCGTGCAACAGGCGTTCGGCTGCACCTGCCCGCGGCAGGATACCGACGACCCAGCCGGTCCAAAACGGAACACGTGCCTACTGCACGGTCGTACGCAGCACCTTCGCAGCCTAGAAGAGTCGATCATGCCCTCGCAGGCCACGTCATGGGAGAACGACCCGTACACGGACTACACCAGCACCGAGTGGCGTGAGGACGTACAGGCCAAGCTCCGTGCGGCCACCGAGTTCAGCCGTACTTTCCGCAACGACCTGACGGCCGTGGTGCAGCGCGGGCAGATGGCGCAAGAGCAACTGGAAGATGCGATCGAACACGCCTCATTCAACGGCGGTCTGCACCACTCCGAACTGGAGAGGGCCGAGATGGCGCTGTCGGCCCTGCAGTACGCGCTACGGCAGCTCTATGCCGCAAGCAACCATGTCGGCGACCAACCCGGCGCAGGTCAGCACAGTTGACAGCTACGGCGTCCAAGTCGACGACGGGCACGCCGGCCAGCCTGCGGGCTGAGTGCCGGTGGTGTCGCTGCGGCTCTACGGCCACCAGGGGGCGGTAGGTTCGACCCATGCCAGTGTCGCGTGGTCGGGGTGGTCGTCGGCGCCCGGACAAGTCCCGGCAGCGAGCGCGGGACCGCAACGGTCGCACCGGCTCGGTGCTCGTTCCCGATTCGGTGACCGACGCGGAGCTGTCGACGGTGCAGCTGGTCGCTACGGCGATGTCGCGGCTACCCACCGACCCGGCCTGTCCGGGACCGCTGCTCGTGCACACGGATGGCGCGTTCGAGTGCCACGGTCCCGGATGCCCGGGCGGGCTGGCCATCTTCCACGGCCAGGACGACGTAGACCCCTGTTCACGGCGGCCCGAGATCCGTACCCGCCACGGCTGTCCACGGTGCCTGACCCGCTCCGACGGTGCCGCGCTGGTTGAGCACACGTGCACCGGTGAGCAGGTCGAACACGACGACTGCGGGATCGACTGCTCAGCCGGCGACGCATGCCTCGGCACCGACGCGCTGCACCTGTCCGGCCGTAGCTGTCGCATGTTCGGCACCTGCTCGCGAAACTGCAGGTCAACCGGCTGAGCCTCCCCGCCCGGCCTGCTACTGCGTGAGCGTCGCCCAGACCTGGTTGGCGCCGATCGGGTCGATGGCGCGCAGGTTCACCGGCACGTCGAGCACGACCATGTGCGCGCGGCCGGAGTTGCCCGGCCACGGGGCGGTGAGGTCCTGCACCGCCGTCTCGACCGCGCCGTCGCCGGCACCGGGTTCGGAGCCGACAGCCACAACCGGAGTAGTTGCACGTCGCGAGTGCTGGCCAGCAGCGCGACGGGGTGAGACTGGTGTGAGATGACTCAGTTAGCTACTGCCAAAAGCCGGTTTATGACACACTGCGGGGGCTGCGACACGTCGCGAAAGTAACACGCAACATGAAGAACGCCCCGCCCTCTGGCCACGGAACCTTCGAGCGGAGCGCCTTCAACCGGTCATGTAGCCCCGCGTAGCGGGGCTACATCCCTTTCCAGGCCCGGTAGATGGTCACCGCCTTGGCCGCGACCTCCACGAGGAGGAGCACCGTGTTGGTGACCTTCTTCCACTGCCACCAGTAGGTGGAGCGACCGGGCTTCGGAGTGCACCGGCAAACTTGCCGGCGCACCCGGGACGAACGGTGGACCATGACGTGCCCTCCATCTCCCGGGGGTCTCGGTTCGCACCCGGGCGCCCTAATGGGTGCGAACCGGAGTCCGTCCCCGAGAGCGGGCTGGAACATCACGTCGGGGGTACTCTACTGCCCCGCTACTCCCCTCGTGCCGTTCTCTCTCCGGCATGACCTGGCGGGCACTTCCCGCGTAGACGTTTCCGCAGCTAGATGCGGTTGCGGTTGCGGTCGCGGCCAAAACGGGTAACCGGTGACATCTGCCACCGAGCGTCAACGGGGCCTGGAACTGGCTCGTGACCCAGCTGGGCCTAGGGTCACAGAAAGACTCATGACAACCGCACCGGCCGGTTCCATCATGTCGCCTCCCCCCGTTCTGATTCCATGGAATGCCCGTCACTGATGGTGAGGTACGCGGCGAGGGTGTAGGCCGGTGCCCGGTCGAGACGCTGCCCGCCGTGGTCGTAGCGGCGGGTGGTCCGGGCGTCGGCATGTCCAAGTTGCTCCTGGACGTCTTCCAGCCGGGCACCGGCGTCGCGGGCGAGAGTGGCGCAGGTATGGCGCAGCACATGTGGGCTCATCTTTACCGGGATCCCGGCGGTTGCGGCCAGGCGGCGCAGCAGCCGCCACACCGCGCCCCGGTCGACGCGGGCGCCGCTAGCTGTCGCGACCAGGGGCCGGCGCGGCCGTGTCCCGGCCTGCCTGGCCGGCACCGGCACCTGGGCCTCGGTGAGGTCGGGCCGGGCGGCAAGGTAGGCGTCCAGGCGGCGGGTGACCGGGGCGGGCAACGCGACTAGGTGCTCACCGCCGCCCTTGGCGGTGAAGCGCAGGACGCGGTGGTTGCGGTCGTGGCCGAGTTGCTCGGCGTCGGCACCGACGAGTTCTCCCACGCGCAGCCCGGTATAGAGGAGCAGGGCGACGATCGCGGCGGTGCGGGCGGCCTGGGGGCCGGTGTCGGCGTCGGCTGCGGCGAGCAGCGCCTCGGCCTGTACGCGGGACAGGCCGGCGGTGCGGGGTCGGGCCGGGTAGGTCTTTGGCTTCTGCTTGGGGTCGATGGCGGCGGGGTTGGCCCGGTCGGTGCGGTCCTCGGCGATCAACCACGAGTAGAACGCAGACACGGCGGCGAGACGACGAGCCCGGGTCGCCGCCGACGCGGCACCGGCGGCCTCCTGGGCGCGCAGCCAAGCGTGGGTGTGTACCCGGCGGACCTCGGCGAGCGGATCGACGTCGGAGGCGGCCAGGAAGGCCAACCAGTGCCGCAGGTCCCGCTGGTAGGCCTCCCGGGTGTGCGCCGACGCGTAGCCGATCAGCCACTCCCGCAGCAGCGCCTCTAGGCCGTCACCGCCGGCTCCCGCCGCCGTGGTGGTGACGGTGGCGGCCGGCCGGGTGGCGGGCAGCAGCTCCCCGGACAGGGCAGTCACCGCCTCACCCCTCGCTCGCGTTGCTCGGCTCGCAGGCACGCCTGGTGCCAGCGGGCGTACCGGACCCCGTCGTCGCCGAAGGTGTCGGTGACGAGCGGGAGCGCCTCATCCATCCCCGGGTCGCGGTGCTCTCGCTCGTCCTGCTCCCGCCGGTACGCGGGACCGCCGCGCGCACCGCGCGGTCAACGAGCTGCAGGACAGCTGCTATGTCCACCGTCGTGGGTTCTGTGGTGCTGCTGTTCGTGCCCACACCCTTCTCCTAGAGGTTGGTATTTGAGATCTCTCGCCTGTGGCGGCTACGCGTCGTCTGCCCCTGTCTGGTCGTGGTATTTGCGGCGATGGCTGCGCACGCTTTCCGGACTTCCGCAGTACCAGCAGTCCGGGCACTTCTCCCAAGGACCGTCCATGACCGCCTGGGCGATGACCGAGCGGTGGGGCCCGTAACCGTGATGATGGAGCAGCTGCGGGACAGAACCGTGGAACTCTGCAGCGGTCAACGCTGCCTCGGCGATCTTGTCGTGTCCCCGGGCGAAGAAGGATCCAATGCTGGTCTGTTTGCCGCAGCCGCACCAGCAGGTGCCGGTCGGGATCAAACGTGGCGGATTCGTGTCAGGCATAGGTACCAAGGTAGCAGTTCTAGGTAGCAAATCAAGAAAGACGTTCTTGGTCAGGCATGGCCAGACCTAGGCCGATCCATGCCTCGATAAGATCAGTTATGGAGGCATCGACTGCATGGGGCGATTCTCGGGAATCAGAGAGCACCCCTGGATCACCCGGCAGCTGCGTCGCGGGGGGAATCCGGTTCTATGATCTTGATGTCCTCAGGCTTGACCACCAGCAGCAACCCCGAGCTTTCGAGGGCACCTACGATCCGCTCCACGAGACGATCCTCCTGGACTCGCTGACGGTCGCTCTCTTCGTCCTCCAACCCTTCGGCGGCCCGGGCGGCCAGAACCTCACGCAGCACCGTCACCTCGGGTGTCAACTCCAGCCATCCACCGGCGCGGCCTTTCGCCCACTCGACCGACAAACCGGCGTCCTCGGCTTCCTTGACGGCGAATGCGAGTTGCACCAAGCCGTCCATCTGCGCGGCGGCGGCGGCCCGGGTCTGTTCGGCCAACTCGTACGCTCGACGCCGCCACTGGTCCAGCGCCGTCGCAACGTTGAACGTGGCGGGCTCGATAGCCAACTCCGTCCAGCTCCGCAGGTCGAGCGCGGCGCCGATGGCCGCAACCTCGGTGAGCTTGGGCTCGCGGTGGCCCTGTTCAAGCTTCCAGATCGTCGCCTGGGTACACGAGTGGCCGAGATCCTTCATCCGCTGCGCCAGCTCAGCCTGGGACAGACCCTTCTCCTCGCGGATCTTGCGCAGATTGATCGGGAAGTACTCCCCGACCGACAGGGCTCTATTTAGCGCCACACTCGCCCCCTTCCCCTCAACTCCGAAACGGAGTCGAATACGACTTCAGAACATAGTGTACGGTGCTGTGGAGTCAAGGCCCAATCCCAATTGGAGTCAACGTGGCGAAGGAGTCGCGGACCGTCGGTCGTCCGTACCTGCTCAGCGTGCGGGCGAGCCTCGTCCTGGCGCTGAGCCTGCTGGTGGGCATCGCGACTGCCGGGCTGACCATCGCATCCGGCGGTGACTGGGCGGGCGCCCTGCTCGCCGGGGGTGCGGCGGTCGGCGGAGCGATCGCACTGTTCAACCAGATCATCGACGACAGCGATGGCGTCCGGTGACCCGCGCGTAGACCCGAGTTGGGCTGGCTGGCGCAGGTCGCGGCGGCCGGCGATCCGCCCCCGGTGCGTCAGCTCTCGTATGCGCGAGCGAACGCACGCAGTTTCGCTGCCAGTTCCCGTGCCTGGGCCGGGGGTGTAGCTGGCGGTGTAGGGCTGCCAGTGATCGCTGTCCGGGTCTTCGTCGCTCTCCACCCCGGTGACCGCGACCTGCGGATGCATGGCCACCGGGCCACCTACTCGCCAGCCATGGTGCGACATCTAGCCCAATCACTGGCTTCACCGGCGGATAGTCCGGTCTACAGGTTGGATTGTTCGGCCGCGAGCAGTTCGTCAAACTTGCGCGGTGACCGCTGCAAGGAAAAGGCAGGTTGACCGAGAATCGGACAAACCGCGGGCGCTTGCGGCATGGGAAATCCTAGCGCCGAATGCGCAAGAACTACTGAGAAAGATCGAACTGCTCGATCGCCGCCAGGAGTCTCAGGCGCGTGATCTGGTCCGTCACGAACGGGAGAAACAGCTGCGCCTCGCCCCGCAGGAGAGGCGCGGAACACCTGGACCACCTGCTGGCTGGCGCTGGATCGTCTTGGAGGAGCAGGGGTTCATCCCGAGCATGCGGCTCCTTGACGTGCTGCGCGGGTTGGAGTGGTTCGGCCTTGTCGAACTCCGGCATACAAGCACCCCTGCAGGCGGCGACAGCAATAGCGACACGAGTGCTTCCGGACCGCAGCAGGACGGTCGGCGGCGCTCGGCAAACGGGCTGGCGGCCGTTCGGCTGACCCGAGACGGGCGAAAGCTAGTGCACTTGACCATCGGGTTGCGGGACCGAAGATCACTTCGGCCGCCGGACTTGCTCCCAGGAAAGCTGTGGAGAATCTTGCTCGCCGTCGCTGAGGTGGAGCTCGTCGGCTTGCCCGAAAGCGATGTTCCGCCCGGGCTCGGCAGGCAGTTGACCACGGCGGGCAGGTGGTCGTACCTCGAACTGAGGAAGGCCAGCTTCCTGCCGGAGCCCGAGGCCCCGTTGCACTACTTCCTCACCGCTGCGGGCAAGGGCCACGTTGTGGCGCGAGCCAGCGACTATGCACGTCAGTTCCCCGACCTGTGGATGTCTGACGCCGCGCTCGCCGGTCGAACACCCATGGCCCCGGACCTTGCCGAGCTGCTACGTCGTCTGCGTGCCGACCAGGAGGCAAGGCGATCAGGCTCCGACTGATTTGCCAGCGTTGAGCAGCTTGCCACGATGCCCGACAATAGCTTTCGGTAGGGAACAAAGACTCCCCGCCTGCCCTACTGGCGGCTCCGCGGCTTGCGGTGACCCTTGCCCTCCCGTGAGGGAGGTAGCAGAGGGTGGTGAGTCTCCATGGAGGATCACATCTGGGAGCTTGTCAGAACATTCGCTGCGGCGGCATTTGGGCGGATCTTCGGAGACTACGTCTCCAAGGCTGTCGCACGCCGCGCCGGCAGGAAGACAAGCGGCAGCTAATGCCACGGGTCAGGATCGGAGACGATCCTGACCCGTTCTCGTTGCAAATTATCGTAGAAAAAGCGCCCAAATCTGGTTCGCCGAGGCATGGAAGAGCTTGACAGATCAGATTCCACAGAACCGCCCGTTACCTCCCTGACGAAACCTGCCGGCAGCGCACCGCCCAGCAGCTCAGCAAGGGCGGGAACCTGCACGCGCTGCGCCGCACCCTCGCGTACGCCGGGGAGGGGGCCCTGCGCCGATGCCGCCACGAGCAGCAGACCGAGCAGATGGGGTCCTCTCTGGGTACCGCCTGGCACCAAAGCTGCTGACGACACGACGGCAGGGCGATCCTCATTACGATCGCCCTGCCGTCGCTGTATCCCCGAGGTGAATGCCGCTCAGCCCGGCTGGCTCGCGCCGGCCAGGTCACGGGCCAACTTGGCGACCTTGCGTAGCCCGCCCGCCGTGGTCGTGAACGGATCGGCGGCCGATCCGACGGTCCAGTCCTCGTCGGCGTCGGCCGGCCGGCGGTCAACGCGGTAGCTCACGCCGCCGTCTTCCTCTTGAAGGGCCTCGACCACCAGGGCGCCGCCGTTGCGGGCGGGGATCTCCGCCGAGGCGCTCGTCCAGCCGGCCATCTCGTCGTGGCGGGCGCTGACCGCCTCCAGTTCGGCGGTGACCCTGGCCAGTTCGGCGGCGGTGGCCTCGTCGAGGGGGCGGGCGGTGGCGTCCATCGCGGCCTGCGCCGCTCGGGCGTCGGCCAGCTTCGTCTTGGCCGCGTGGTGCGCCCGGAGCATGGACAGGTACTCGCCGCGCAGCTTGTACGTAGCCCGTGGAGTCGGGCCGGTCGCACCGCCCGGTGCGGCGTCCAGCTCGTCGAGCCGGTCCTGCTCAGCGTGCGTATGGAGGCGCTTCGGACGCCGTTCCAGGGCCTCCATCTCGCGGTACTCGTCCAGGGTCAGGCCGCACACGAGCGCGGCCTGTTCGGCCAGCAGCGGCGGCAGTTCCGGGTCGAGCGCGGTCCCGCCGCCGTGCTTGAGCTGGTCCAGCCGCGCCGACTGGACGGCGGTCCGCTGCTGGTAAGGAATCCGATCGAGGTCGCGCATCTCGTGGTACTCGTCGACGGTCAGCCCGCACACCTTGGCCGCCTCGGCGTCGGTGCTGGGGTTCCAGGCGTCCCGGCCGGCGGCGTCGATCCGCTGCTGCCGCTGGTCGTAGACCGCCCGGTCCGCCGGGTTCAGGCGCTCGACGGCCCGTTCGACACCGCGTCGACGCCGCTGCTGGGTCCGCGCCTCCTGCCGTACCCGCTCGTCCAGGCCCATCGCCTCCCGTCCCCGGCCAGGGTGCCGGGCACCCTCCAGCCGGATCCGCGCGGCGTGCAGCCGCTCGTAGTCCCTGACAATCTGCCGGAACCGCCTGTCCGCCTCCATCGCGCGGGCGATGACATCCTCGACCACCTCCGGCAGGCGGGCCGCGTCGGCGGCGTCCAAGACGACGGTGGCATCGGCCCCCGTGTCGACCGCGCACTCCTCGCCGTCCTCGTCAACAACGCTCTCCCGCGACGGCGCGTGACCGCCACGCCACGCCCTCTTGTCCTCCGGGTAGATCGGCACAGCGAGGTGGACCTGCCGGCCGGCGGGGGTGTCCACGGCAGCGCCGAGGACCAGTTCCCCCGACGAGCCCGCCACGAAGCCGCTGCCGGCGAACCGCTCGCCGTCGCGTAGCACCATCCGGCCGGCGACGCGCAGCCGGTCCGTGACGGCGGCCTGCACCTCGGCCGCCGCGCCGCCGGGCACGCTGTCGGTCGGCCCGGCGAGGCCGGTCGGGGTCGAACCGTCACCCATCAGGATCTCCTTGCTCGCCAGGGCGCCCGCCTCGGCGACCGCTCCGTCGTGCGCGTCGAAGTCCGCCAGGGCGGCCCGCAGCTCAGCGGCGGCGATGGCCACTGCCGCCTGGGCGGTGCCGCACGACCGGCTCGCATCGCGCAGGTGCTCCACCGTGGACGCCTGCATCTCCAGCACCTCGTACCGGTCGGCGGCGTCGCTGAGCACACCGGCGATGCCGCCGATCTCGTCGACCCGGTCCCCGGCGGCCTCGATCGCGGCGGCGAACGCCGTCCGGATCTCCTCCGGGCCGGCCGCGTCGAGGATCATCAGCACTGCCCGGTCAGGTCGGCCACGTACTCCAGGGCCGCGTTGCCGTCCGCGCGAGCGGTCCAGCCGTGGCAGGTCACACCCGCGTCGGTCAGCACACCGGTGGCCCACCGGCACGCATGGTCGACCTCGTCGGCGCCCAGGCCGTCGTGGTCGGCCTGTGGCTTGTCGTCGGCCAGGAGCAGCCACACGTCGTCGGTCGGATCGCGCAGCAACCGCCACTCCCCCACCCCGGCCGCCGCCACGGCGTCGTGTACGGCGAGATACGCCGGTCGGCCGCCGGACGCCTGGCCGTCGGTCCAGCCGGTCACCTCGATCTGGTGCCGGTCGGCGAGCAGCTCGGCCGCCCACGCCTGGGCGGCGTCGACGGCGTCGGGGTCGGTGAGGTGCTCGGCGTACGCGGCCGGCTCATCGGCCTGGCCGTAGTGCAGCACCCAGCAGCATGCGTCGTCGGCGTCGAAGACCAGCGACACCCGCTCCGGACTCTCGCCTGCGGCGGGCCGGGCGGTGTCGGGCTCGGGCGGGTCGATGGCGTCGACCCGGGCCTGCTCCCACTCGCTCAGGGTGTAGCCGGCGTCCTCGACCAGCCGGGCCAGCCACGCCGCGTCGGCGTCCGTCCACGACCGGTAGGTCGCACGGGCCTGCACCTCACGGCGGGCGATCCCGAGAGCGTGCGCGGCGTGCACCCGGGTGGACCAGTCCGCGCGGCGAACCTCCTCCCACCACCGGTAGTTCGGCAACGCCGGGTCCGGGCCGACCCCGGCGGCCAGCAGCCACCGGTGGGCGAGCTGCGCACACTCGTTGCCCGGGGCCCACAACCAGGCGTCGATGATGTCCCCCGCGCTGCGGGGCAGCTTCGGCGGCTGGGCGGCCAGGATCGCGGCGGCCTCGGCGCGGGCGGTCATCGCCTTGCGGCGCTCCCGCTCGTCGGTGATCCGCTGCTGCTCGGCCGGGCTGCGGTTGTCCGCCGTCTTCGGCTTGCCCGCCGTGGAGTAGTAGGACACCTGCCCGTAGGAGCTGACCTCCGCGACCAGCGCACCGGCCTTGCGGGCCGCCGCGATCGCCTTCGCCCCATCCAAGCGGCGCTCCCAGTAGCTGCCACCGAACTTCTGCGCCGCGCTGCTGATGACCGGGGTGCCCTCGGCAGCCAACTGCTCGCGCGCCGCGTCGATGGACTCCTGCTGCTCCCGCTCCCGCCGCACCTGGGCCACCAGTTGGACGGCGGTCCAGTGGTCCCGGCGGTCATCACGCAGCCGATGCGCAGCCAGCATCAGGCCCTGGTCGTCGCCGGCCGCGTCGACGAGGGCGAGGGCGTCCCTAATCTGCAGGGCCGGCCGCTTCTCGTCCTGGCCGTCGGGCTCCTGGTCGTCGCCAACCAGGGCGCGGCCGGGCTCCAATTCGGCCAGCAGCTCGTCGGGGAGCCTGAGCAGCTTCAGACGCTTGGACACGTGCGACTGCGAGCAGCCGACCTTCGCCGCAATGTCCCGTTGCCGGCGACCGGCTGCCTCCTGCTCGGCGAACGCCCGCGCCTCCTCCACCGGACTCAACGGTGCTCGGGCCACGTTCTCGGCGGTCATCACGTCCAGCTGCGCCAGCGGGTCGTCCGCGATAGCGTCCTCGCGCACCAGCACACCCAGCGTCGCCTCCGGGTCGTCGCCGTAGACCAGGCCAGCCGCCGTTCGCCGCCGAGCACCCACCAGGACCACCCAGCGCGCCCCAGCGAGGGCCTCCGCGTGCGCCGGCCAGGCGGCGGCAACCCGCTCAGCGGGCAGCACCACTGGCGGCTGAATCACCCCCACCTCCCGGATCGACGCCTCCAGGTCGGACAGGTCACCCATCGCCTTGCGCGGGTTGGCCGGGTGCGTCACCACACTGCCCAGACGCACCTCCTTGGGGCGCATCGGTGCGGTGGCTGCCCGCGGCGGGACTGCGGAAGATTCCACGGAATCCGTCATGATGATGGTGCTCCTTAAGGGGAGTAAGGCGGGGCGGCCCGGGGCTTTGGTCGGTTTCGGGGCCGCCTCGCGCTTGTTGACGGGGTCAGGTCAGGTGCTTCATGACGCGGTCGAGCGCGACCTGGGTATGCGCCAGTGCGGCACGCAGGTCACCGAGCGCCTGCTTGAGCGTGGCCGGATCTCCTGGCGGACTGGGCAAGGCTGTGACGAAGGTGCCTCGCCCCTGGACCGGCTTGAGCAGCCCGTCATCGACCAATACACGCTGCGCCTGACGGATGGTGTTCAACCCTGGGACGTTGTACTCCTCCTGCAGCTCACTGATTCCGGGCAGTGCTGTGCCGACTGGCCATTCGCCGTCGGCGAGCCGCCGACGAAGGTCGCCAGCGATCTCCTGGTAGCGCGGACCACTTGCCATGACAACACACTAAGACCTCTAAGACCTCTTAGGCAATGTGATTACATGCGATCACAGTGCACATTCGCGCGGACAGCCCCGCAAGCAGCAGGTGATCACACCGGGAAGGCCCTGAGATGGAGGCCGGGTCGACGTTCGCCCACCCATCGCACGATTAACCACGGTTAACTGCGCGATCGGCCGGGGCAGGCTCTGACCTGGGCAGGACCGGCCTTAGCATGGCGGGCATCCGAAGTACTGCGGCCAAAATCGGCCCGGGAAGCACACGGAACGGAGTCCACATGACTCAGGTGCATGTCATCGCCAACCAGAAGGGCGGCGTCGGTAAGACCACGCTCGCCGTCAACCTTGGGGCGGTCACCTACGACGTCCTGGTCAACCCTGAGCCGATCCTGCAGAAGACGGCGGAGGCCGTCGGTGATCCCGAGAGCCCGGTGATGGTCGCCTCCACCGACCCGCAGGCATCCTCGGTGTGGTGGTCGCGACGGGTGGAGCGGCAGGGCGGCTTGCCCTTCGACTTTGCCCAGATCGACGACCCACGCGATCTTCGCAAGCTACGCGGCCTGCACTACGAGCACATCTTCGTCGACACCCCGGGCTCGCTTGAGGACGAGCGCATCCTCCAAGCCGCGCTCGACGAATGCGACGACGTCCTGGTGCCGATGGTGCCCGAGCCGCTCTGCTACGACCCGACCACCCGGACGATCGAGTCCGTCCTCACCCCGCGTGGAATCCCGTACCGGGTCGTGGTGAACAGCTGGGACCCTCGGGACGGGCTTCCCGACCTTCAGCAGACCGCACAGTTCATCAGGCTCAAGGGCTGGCCGATGTGCAACACGGTGGTCCGGCGGTACAAGGTGCACTCGCGGGCATCGGCCGAAGGCATGGTCGTCACGCAGTACCCCCGCAACAGGGTCGCGATGGAGGCACGGGAGGACTTCTTCCGGCTGGCTCTGGAGATGGGCTACGGCGGCGGGGCGGTCATTCCGTCACAGGTCGGTACGCCGAACCTCCAGGAGGTCTGACGTGGCGGGCAAGCGTGTAAACCTATCGGACCTTGCGAGCGAGCCCGCTCTTCCTGAAGCGCGCAAGCCGGCGATCACCGAATCGACGCCCCGATCGGCCCGCGTGCAACAGGTCGCAGCCAACCCGCTCAACACGCGGGACCTCGATGCCGACCGCGCGAAGATCGAGAGCATCGCCGAGTCGCTGAAGACGCACGGACAACTCCAGCCATGCGCCGTGGTGGCGCGGGATGCGTTCCTGCGGATCTACCCGGAGCATGAGACAACGATCGGCAGTGCCGTCTGGGTACAGGTGACTGGCGGCAGACGTCGCGCCGCAGCGCTCTTGGTGGATCAGCCGACGCTCGAAATCGTCGTCAAGAACAACCTCGCCGACAGCCGCGAAGCTTGGGTCAGTGCCACTGCGGCCGAGAATTTAGATCGCGAGAACCTCGACCCGATCGAGGAGGCTCGTGCTGTGCAGCTGCTCGTACAGGAGTGCGGCACAGCAAAGGCGGCAGCTGCCCGGCTGTCCCGTACTCCGCCTTGGGTGACGCAGCGGCTGAACCTGCTCAAGCTCGCACCGGAGGTCCAGTCGCTGCTGCGAGCTGGCGAGGTGCCGCTGCGAGATGTTCGTGATCTACATCAGGTGCCAGCCGAAGAGCAGTTCCAGGAGCTTCAGCAGCGCCGACAGCCCCTGGAGCCTGAGTTAACCGCGGTTAACCAGACAGGCGACTCCAGCGCAACTACCCCGGGCACCAACACCAACGAAGAGAGCAAGCGGAGCGCCCCTCGCCGGTCTGCTGCCGCGTCAGCCATCCGACGCTTGGGCGGCACCCCTGACAAGATTGCCGATTCGCTGCGGACCGAGTTGACACCGGCAGACCTGCAACTCCTGATAGATCACCTGCAACGCCAACCGAACAACGTCGCCGGGTAGAAAACCCCGGATCGCAACCCCGGTCGACGAGCAGCGGCTCCGACAAGTCCCCGCCAGGGCTTGTCGGGTCGCCGCTCGTCGCCAGCGACCACGACCCGCAGCCCGTCGAGGCTCTGAGCACCCGGTGTGGCTGCTGCCACCGCTCCGCGGCATAGGTTGGCTTGGCACTACCGGTCGGACCGGTCAGATGCCTGGGTGTGATGTCCGGCAGGGGTCAGGGGCAGGTGTCGCAGAACATCAGGACGGAGTCGACGGGGTTGGTCTGGCATTCGACGCAGACGGCTTCGCCGCAGTGGTAGCAGGTCATGGCGGCGCTGTCGGCGAGGTCGAAGTGCATACCTGGGTTGGCGCGATGCACGACTTTCTCAGTGGACTCACACCGGCCGATGCAGCGTCCGTCCGGCTCGGTGGGTTGGCGGGGCGGAAAGACGGTGCACTTGGTGTACCGGTGGAGCGGGTCGTGATCGACCGGGTCGGTGCATCCGTTCGGGCAGGGCCAGTTCTGGGCCGCGCGCGGAGTGCAGCGCACACAGCCACGGGCACGCAGCCCGTGAGGACATGCCTTCGGTATGGGGAAGTCCTTGCCGTCGGCGGGGCGCAGGTAGCCGGTGGGGGCATGCTGGGGCCACAGCCGGTAGGCGCAGTTGTAGCAGTTGGTGTGCAGGTGCCAGTCCACGGTGGGGACGGTGCGGGTGGCGGTATCCGGCACGAGGGAACCGCACCAGGTCTTGATGCCATTCTGACTGACATGGATCTTGCCCGGTTTCCACCGGACGATCAGCATCGGCACCCGGGCTACGACGGAGGAGACGTCTGCCTGCATGGCCTGACAGTACGTCCACGTTCCATCCCGGCAGGTGATCCGGTCGGAGTGTCGAGACCCGCTGTCCACCGGCCAGCCCCGCGTGCAAGCCGGGCTGGCCCGTGGAGGGGGCCCGTAAGCTAAAGCCGGTTCGCGGGTCGGTCAAC
>NZ_JBMDWU010000323.1:0-12141 GCF_048594385.1 Micromonospora sp.
AAACCTCTTGATCGACTGACGCAAACCTCTTGATCACCGGGGCGGGGTGGGGTCAGGGAACGGCCGGGGGCGGGGTGGGGGAGGCGGAAGAGCGAGCGGTCGGAGGGGTGGGGCGCCGGAGGCGGAGGGGTGGCAGGGCGAGCGGCGGAGGAGGCGGGCGGATGGGCCGGGACCGGAGGAGGGAGAGTGTGGTGAGCAGACTCGGGATCGGTGTGGTCGGGTTGGTGCTGGTGGTGGTCGGCGGGCTCGCGGGGAGCGGGCCGGCCGCGGCCACCGGCGGGGGAACCGAAACGGCCGCGCCCACCGGCAGGGGAAACGGAACGGCGGCAGCCACCGGCAGGGGAAACGGAACGGCGGCAGCCACCGGCGGGGCGACCGGAACGGCCGCGGCCACCGGCGGGGGTGGCGGTGCCGCGACGACCGGGGTGGCCGCCGGCAGCGCCACGGCGGGTGACGCGTGCGTGGTCGATCCGGCGGTGCCGAAGCGGCAGTTCCGGGCCATGTGGATCTCGTCGGTGGTGAACATCGACTGGCCGAGCGCGGGCTCGCGTACCGCCCCCGACCGGATCGCCGCCCAGCAGGCCGAGTACCGGGGTTGGCTCGACCTCGCGCAGCGGCTGCACCACAACGCCGTGGTGGTGCAGGTCCGGCCGACCGCCGACGCGTTCTGGCCGTCGCCGTACGAGCCGTGGTCGGAGTACCTGACCGGGGTACGGGGGCAGGACCCGGGCTGGGATCCGCTGGCCTTCCTGGTCGCCGAGTCACACCTGCGGAACCTGGAGTTCCACGCCTGGTTCAACCCGTACCGGATCTCCATGCCGGCACCCGGGGGTGCGGGTGCCGACCTGGGGCAGCTCGCCCCGGACCATCCGGCCCGGCAGCACCCGGAGTGGACCTTCGCCTACCCGCCGGCCGGCGTCGCCGGCAGCCGGCTCTACTACGACCCCGGTGTCCCGCAGGTCCGCGAGTTCGTCCAGACCGCGATACTCGACGCGGTCCGCCGGTACGACCTCGACGGCGTGCACTTCGACGACTACTTCTACCCGTACCCGAGCGGTTCCTACCCGGTGCCCGACGACGCCACGTTCGCCGCGTACCACCGGGGGTTCACCGACCGGGCCGCCTGGCGGCGGGACAACATCGACCTGCTGATCCAGGAGATGGGCGGCCGGATCAAGGCGGTCAAGCCGTGGGTGAAGTTCGGGGTGAGCCCGTTCGGCATCTGGCGCAACGCCAGCGCCGACCCGGACGGCTCGGACACCACCGGCAGCCAGTCGTACGACATCATCTCGGCCGACACCCGCAGGTGGGTCAAGCAGGAGTGGATCGACTACATCGTGCCGCAGCTCTACTGGTACATCGGCCAGTATCCGGCCGCCGACTACGCCCGGCTGGTGCCCTGGTGGGCGCAGACGGTGCGCGGCACCCGGGTGCAGCTCTACATCGGCCAGGCCGACTACAAGAGCGGTGACCCGGCGTACGGCACGTACTGGATGAACCCGCAGGAACTGTCGGACCACCTGACGCTGAACCGGGCGTACCCGGAGGTGCTCGGCAACGTGCACTTCTCGGCCGTGCAGGTACGGGCCGACCGGCTGGGCGCGACGAGCCGCTACGCCGCCGCGCACTACTCCCGCCCGGCGCTGGTGCCGGCCATGACGCACCTGCCGGCGAAGCCGCTGCCGCGCCCGGTGTCCACCCGCGCCGAGCGCACCACCGACGGGGTACGGCTGCACTGGCGGCAGCCGGCGGACGGGAAGGGCCCGCTCGCCGACGCCACCTCGTACGCGGTCTACCGCTTCGACGGGTCCGGCCCGGTCGACGGGTGCGGCCGGGCGGACGCCGCGCACCTGGTCGGCACGGTCCGGGCCACCCCTGGGCAGTCGCAGTCCTGGGTGGACGGCACCGCCGAGCCCGGCCGGGCGTACACCTACCAGGTGACCGCGCTGGACCGGTTGTGGAACGAGAGCGCCGCCTCGCCGGCCCGGGTGGTGCGCTGATCTGATCGACCTCGGACGCCCCGGGTGCCCACGCACCCGGGGCATTCGTCTGTTTCGACGTATGTCACCAATACGTCGCCTCCGCCACGCCCCACCGACCGGATATTGATCGAGACTGATCGAACTCCGGTGACCAGCCGGTGACGCACCGTACCGCCCATCCCGCGGAGGAAAACTTGTCCCGTCGTCTCGCCACCGCCCTCGCCGCCGGCACGTTCGCCCTGCTCAGCGTGCTCGGCGTCGGCTCACCCGCGTCCGCCGCGGTGAGCACCTCGCAGAAGCTCAGCGTGCTGAGCAGCTGGACCCAGACCAGCGCGAGCAGCTACAACGCCTGGAACGCCGGCCGCCTCAACCAGGCCGCCTGGGCCGACTACGGCTTCGACTGGTCCACCGACTACTGCTCGTCGAGCCCGGACAACCCGCTCGGCTTCACCTTCAACCTCTCCTGCTACCGGCACGACTTCGGCTACCGCAACCACAAGGCGATGGGGATCTTCTCGGCCAACAAGGCCCGCCTGGACAGCGCCTTCTACGAGGACCTGAAGCGGGTCTGCGCCACCTACAACTCCGTCGTCCGACCGGCCTGCACCAGCCTCGCCTGGACGTACTACCAGGCGGTCAGCATCTTCGGTTCGGTCGCCGCCGTCTCGCAGGCCGACCTCGACCGGGCCGCCCGGATGAAGGCCGACGCCGAACGGGCCGCCGCCCGGCGCGGCTGCCCGACGCCCGGCCCGTCGTGCCGGCCGGGCGACCCCGGACGCCACGACGGGTCAGGCCCACTCCTCCCGGCGGTCCGCCTCGCGGCGGCCGACCGGCCGGGGCGTCACCACGCCGGTCGCCCGGAACCGGATCGAGTCGGCCGCCATGTCCGGGTGCTCCACCGCGAACGCCAACGCCGCCGCCTCCTCCAGGCCCAGCTCACCACCCTCGCCGTACGCGGCGTCGAAGGCCGCGTCGCCGAGGATGCGTCGCAGCTCGGCCTGCTGCTGGAGCCAGTACGAGCCGTAGATGCCCGGGGTGCCGCGCAGCCGGGCCCGGGTGGCCTGGGCCGCACCGAACAGCCGGGCCGCCGTCAACGGCTCCCCGCCCAACGCGCAGCGCACCGCCACCGCGTTCACCGTGTCGCAGGCCCGCCCGTGGTAGCCGTGCCCCATCCGGGCTCGCAACGCCACCAGCAGGTGCTCGTGCGCGGCCACCAGGTCACGCCGTGCCAGCGCCACCATGCCCAGCAGCATGTCCACCGAGCGGCGCCCGCGCTCCACCGGGCGGGCCGCCTCCACCGGTCGGGCCCGCCCCAGCAGCTCCGCCGCCTCGACCAGCGCGCCCCGCCGCCACAGCAGCTCGGCCAGGTGGTAGACGGCGAGCAACGCGTCCCCACCGACCTCCTGCTCGTTGGCCCAGTCGATGACCTCCCGGCAGACCCGCTCCGCCTCGGTGAACTGCCCCATGTCGACGAGCGGCACGGCCCGCCCGGCGAGCACCCGGGCCAGCAGCCCCGCGTCGCCGGCCTGCCGGGCCGCCGCCTCCGCGCGCTGCGAGAACCGCAGCTCCTCGGCGAACTCGCCGTCCGCGCCGGCGTGCAGCGAGTGCAGGTGGTACGCCGCCGCCAGCTCCGCCTCGGGGATCGCCTCGCCGGTCTCGGCGATCCGCCCGTACAGCCGGAACAGCCACAGCCGGGCCTCCCGGGACAGCCCGCGCTCCCGCCACCACTGGTCCAGCCCACCGGCCAGCAGCAGCCCGGCCCGGGCACTGCCCCCGGTGGCCGACCAGCGCAGCGCCGAGCGCAGCTCACCGGCGAGCGGGTCGACCGCGTACAGCGACAGGGTGACCGGGCGGCCGTCCGCCCCCAGGTGGGCCCGGTGCAGCGCGTGCTGCGCCCAGGCCACGTGCCGGTCCCGGGCGGCCTGTTCCTCGCCGGTCTCGACCAGCCTGCGCGCCGCGTACGCCCGGATCGGGTCGAGCATCCGGTAGGTGCTGCCCGAGGCGTGCGGCTCGGCCAGCACCATCGACTTGTCCACCAGCACCGACAGCGGGTCGAGCGGGTCGTCACCGATCAGCCACTCCACCGTGGCCAGGTCCACCGGCCCGGTGAAGACCGCCAACCAGTGCAGCAGCCGGGCCGCGCGGGGCCCCAACGTCCGGTACGACCAGGTGACCGTGGCCTGCATGGTGAGGTGCCGCTCGGTCGCCGACCGCTGCACCGCCCGGTGCGCGGCGCTCGGCGGCGTCTGGCCCGAGGCCGCGGCGACCAGGTCCACGGTGTCCTGCTGGTTGCCCGCCCAGCCCCGCTCGGGGGGTCGCTCCGGCACGCCCCGGCCGGCGTCGAGGGTGCCCAGCATGTCGTCCAGCCGGGCCGCCAACTGACCGGCGGAGAGCACCCGCAACCGGGCCGCGGCCAGCTCGATCGCCAACGGCAACCCGTCCAGCCGCTGCACCACCCGGCGCAGGTCGCCCGCCTCCGTCCACTCCGGCGGCCGGCCACCCCGAGCCGCCGCCGTACGGTCCAGCAGCAGCGCCACCGCGTCGCTCTCGGTACGCCCCGGCTGCGGGTCGACCGCCAGCGGCGGAATCCGCCACACCACCTCGCCGGGCAGGCCGAACGCCTCCCGACTGGTGGCCAGCACCCGCAGTCCGCTGCCTCCGGCGAGCAACCGGGAGATCACCTCGGCGCAGGCGGCCGGCTGGGCGTCACAGGTGTCGAGCACCACCAGCATCCGCCGGACGGCCGCGTACTCGACCAGGGTGTCCAGGATCGGGCGGCCCGGTTCCGGCCGGGCCCCGAGCACGGCGGCGATCGCGAACGCCACCAGCCCCGGGTCGGTGACCGTGGCGATGTCGACGAACCACACGCCGTCCGGATACGCCTCCACCTGACCGGAGGCCACCTCGACGGCGAGCCGGGTCTTGCCGGCCCCACCCGCGCCGACCACCGTGACCAGCCGCTGGCGGCGGATCAGCAGATCCAGCTCCACCCGCTCGGTGTCCCGGCCGACGAACGAGGTGACCTGGGTGGGCAGGTTGTGCGCCAGCGCCTCGGCGGTGTTCGGGCGGGGGAACTGCCGTTCCAGCCCCGGCGCGACGAGCTGGAACAACCGTTCCCGGTCGTCGAAGCCCCGCAGCCGGTGCAGGCCCAGGTCGATCAGGGTCGCCCCGGCGGGCAGCGGGTGGGCCAGCCGCTCGGTCGACGCCGAGCAGAGCACCTGCCCGCCGTGCGCGGCTGCGGCCACCCGGGCGGCCCGGTGCACCTCGGGGCTGGCGTACTCGCCGTCGCGGGGTTCGGCGAAGCCGGTGTGCAGCCCCATCCGTACCCTCGGCGCGGCTTCCGGGTTGGGCCAGTCGTGGGTGGACAGCGCCCGCTGCGCGGTCAGGCAGGCGGTCAGCGCCGCCGACGCGTCCGGGAAGGCGAGGAAGAACGAGTCCCCCTCGGTCAGCAGCTCCGCGCCGTCGGTCTCGGCCAGGGTGTCACGCAGCAGCCGGCGGTGCTCCCAGAGCACCGGGCGGTAGTCGGGCCCGAGCAGTTGCGCCAACCTGGTGGAACCTTCGATGTCGGTGAAAACGAAGGTCACCCAACCGCTCGGGAGGTGCATCCGTGGCGACATGCGTGACCTCCACCCCTGACGTCGGGTTCATGCTGCCCTATGGTCGACCGGTCACGCATCGTGAGAACGGTCGGGCGATATCAGACCCAAGGGGTCACTGATCTCGGCGCACCGGTGCGTCGAACCGTTACATCGGCCGCTTCCGGCGCGGTCGCCAGCCGATCCGGTCAGGTCAACAGCCGCAGCCGCCGCCGCAACAGCCACCGCCGGCGGCGGGACCCGCCGGAGCGCCACCGGTGGCGGAGCCGCCCCCACGGCCGGTGACCGCCACGGTGGACAGCAGCTTGACCGTGTCGGCGTGCCCCTGGGGGCAGTCAGCCGGCGCACCGGCCTCGGCCATCGGTCGGTTGACCTCGAAGGTGTCGCCGCAGGCGCGGCAGCGGAACTCGTACCGGGGCATGGGCCCACCCTACGGCCGGACCTGACTCCCTGGCCGACATGGGTGATACTCAAACGGTGGTGAGCGGCGAAGATTCGACGGAACGGCCCCTGCGCGCAGCGACCCCACCCGAGGATGTGCCCCCCGCTCCACGACGCGGCTGGCTCCCCCGCCCCCGCCGTCCCCGCCACGACGCCCTCACCCCGCCGGCCGTCCCGGCCGGCGACGGCCCCGCCGCAGGTCCTCCGCCGGCCGCTGTTCCTGAGCCGGCCGCTGCTCCTCCACCGGCCGCTGTTCCTGAGCCGGCCGCCGGGACGGACGCCCGTCCCGGGTCCGACGCTCCGGCCGCCCAGGACGGCGGGACCGGGCCCGCCGAGCAGGCCGCCCCGGGCCAAGGGACCAAGCCCGCCGAGCTGGCCGCCGGACCCGCCGCGAAGACCGACGGGACCGCGAAGACCGACGACGGGGAGGCTTCCGAGCCGGCCGCGAAGACCGAGGCCGCGGAGAAGACCGGGCCGGCCGCGAAGACCGACGGGACCGGGGAGAGCGACGGGACCGGGGAGAGCGGCACGGGCGGCAGCGCCGCGGCCGGGGCGAAGATCGGGCGGCGACGGCGGGAGCCGGTCGCGCACGCCGTCCGGCGGCCGCCGCCCCGGCAGGCGATGGGGGCCGCGACCCGGGCCACCCGGGCCTGGTCACGCCGCCCCAGCGGCCGGTTGACCCTCCCCGGCCTGTTCCTGTTCGCGCTGGTCGCGGCGACCGCCGCGGTCGGTGCGGTGGTGGTGCCGGGCGCGGTCCGGGCACCCCGACCGGTCGCCGTGGACGACAGCGCCAGCGCCGGCCCCGGGGTCCCGTCGGCCGGGGCGACCACCGGGGTGCCGGTGTTCCCGGGTACCGCCGCCCCCACCCTGCCGCTGGGCGGCTTTCCGTCAGCCGGGGCCGTGCCGAGCGGACCGGCCGTACCGCCCGCCGCCGGCCGGCCCGCCGACGCGCTGGGCGACTGGGCCCGGGTCGTGGGCAGCAAGGTGGGCGTCTCCCCGGTCGCCATGCAGGCGTACGGCTACGCCGAGCTGGTGCTCGCCCAGACGAACCGGAGCTGCCAGCTGAGCTGGACCACGCTGGCCGCGATCGGCTACGTGGAGTCCCGGCACGGGCAGGCCAACGGCGCGACCCTCGGGCCGGACGGCCGGGCCGTACCGGAGATCATCGGTGATCCGCTCGACGGCAAGGGCGGGCGGTCCCTGATCCGGGACACCGACGGGGGGCTGTTCGACCGGGACACCGTCTACGACCGGGCCATCGGGCCGATGCAGTTCATCCCGACCACCTGGCAGCAGGTCGGCGCGGACGCCGACAACGACGGCCGCAAGGACCCGCACGACCTGGACGACGCCGCCCTCGCCGCCGGTAACTACCTGTGCCAGGGCGGCCGGAACATGACCATCCCCGGTGACTGGTGGGGCGCCATCCTCTCCTACAACGACGTGCGCCGCTACGCGCAGGCCGTCTTCGACAAGGCCCAGGAGTACGGGAGCGCAAGCCGTACGTGAGGTGATCGTTCGCATACATTGCCGGACCGGACACTTCCCCCGAAGAGCCGTTGACGGCAAGCTAGACACGTGATGGTGCGCGAATGGGACCCCCGGACCGCGTCGTCCGCCGAGATCGGCTCCGTGCTGGACACGCTGAACGCGGTTCTCGCGGCCGACCTCCCGCAGGACCCGCCGTGGCGGGAGGATTCGCTGCGGGAGTACCTCTCCGAGGTGATGCCCGGCGAACGACGCATCTCCTGGGTGGCCCACGCCGATCCGCCGCCCGGTGGGGGTCCCGCCCCGATCATCGGGCACGTGCACGTGCTGCTGCTCGGTGACATCGGCGTGCTGGAGGTGCTGGTGCACCCGGCGGTACGCCGCAGCGGGCTGGGCCGGGAACTGGTGCTGACCGCCGCCCGCCGGGTCTACCAGGAGGGCTTCCGGTCCATCGGCGTCGAGGTGGTCGGCGACACCCCGGCGATCGGGTTCTACTCGTCGCTGGGCTTCACCCGGGAGTACGTCGAGACCCGCAGCGTGCTCGACCTCGGCACGGTCGACTGGACGGCGCTGACCGAGATGGCCTCCGCCGTCGACCCGGGCTACCACCTGGAGTTCTACCCGGGCGGGCCGTCCGACGACCTGATCGAGGCGTACGCGCGGGCGAAGGCCGAGGTCCGCGACGTCGAGGACGGCGAACTGCGCCCCAGCTCGTACGATCCGCAGCGGCTGCGGGACAGCCTCGACACGCTGCACCGGAGGGGCATGAAGCCGTACATCGTGCTCGCCCTGCACGAGCGCACCGGCACGGTGGCCGGCCTGACCGAGGTGGTGGTGCCGGTCCAGCACCCCACCCGCGCCGACCAGTACGACACCATCGTGGTGCGTGACCACCAGGGCTACGGCATCGACCGGGCGATCAAGGCGCGGATGCTGCTGGAGCTGCGGTCCGCCGAGCCGGAGCTGACCGAGGTGCAGACCTGGAACGCCCAGGCCAACGAGGCGATGCTCAAGGTCAACGCCGAGCTGGGCTACCAGCCCGACCGGGACTGGTGCGAGTACAGCGTGGACGTCGCCGAGCTGGTGCACCGGCTCGACACCCACCGCTGAGCAGGGCGGCCGGCGGCGTCCGATCGGAGGCGCCGGGCGGCACTGTCGCGAATTCACCACATCGCCCCCGGGGGGATGGACGGCGGACAGCGGCGCACCTTAACGTGCGTTGGTTCCCGTCCACCCATCGTGGAGGCCCCATGCGCCTGCGCCGCAGATTCGCCGCGCTCGCCACCGTCGCCGTCGTCGCCGTACCGGTGCTCGGCGTCGCTCCCACCGCGGCCACCGCCGCGCCCACCGACCTGTTCATCTCCGAGTACGTCGAAGGCTCGTCCAACAACAAGGCGATCGAGCTGTACAACGGCACCGGCGCGGCGATCGACCTGACCGCCGGCGGCTACCAGCTCCAGCTCTATTTCAACGGGTCCACCACGGCCACCACGATCGCCCTCACCGGCACCGTCGCCGCCGGGGACGTCTTCGTCTTCGCCGCCGCGTCGGCCGGCCCGGCGATCCTCGCCCAGGCCGACCAGACCACCGGCGCCAGCCTGTTCAACGGCGACGACGCGATCGTGTTGCGTCGGGGTGCCGTCGTGCTCGACGCGATCGGGCAGGTCGGCGTCGACCCGGGCACCGAGTGGGGCAGCGGGCTGACCAGCACCGCCGACAACACGCTGCGCCGGCTGCCGTCGGTGTCCAGCGGGGACACCGACCCGTCCGACGCGTTCGACCCGGCCACCCAGTGGGCCGGCTACGCCACCGACACCTTCGACGGGTTGGGCGCACACACCCTCGACGGCGGCGGCCCGGTCGACCAGCCGGCCGTGCTGACCTGCGGCGGGACGCTGACCATCGAGGCCGGCGCGACGGGCACCCGGCAGGTCACCGGCACCGACCCGGACGACACGATCGTCGACCTGGCGGTCACCGCGGTCACCCCGGCCCCGGCGGGCGGTTCGATCAGCCGTACCGCGTTCACCCCGGCGACCGCGCCGGGTGGCACGGCGACCGCGACGGTCACCGCCACCGGCCTGCCCGCTGGCACGTACACCGTCACCGTGACCGCGACGGACGCCGACGGCGGCACCGCAACCTGCCCGCTCACCGTGCAGGCCAACGGGGTGCTGTCGGTGGGCCAGGTGCAGGGCCCGACCCGCGACGACGAGAACCCGCGCACCGACCGCTCGCCGCTCGCCCCGCCCTCCGGCACCGGCACCAGCCCGCTGCTGTACGACGTGCGGGGCGTGATCACCCAGAAGTCGCTGACCCGCACCTCGGCCGGCGCCGACCAGTACGGCTTCTACCTGCAGAGCCGCACCGGCACCGAGGACGGCGACCCGCTCAGCTCGGACGGGATCTTCGTCTTCATGGGCGCGTTCACCACGCTGATCGGTGGCTACGCGCCGACCGTCGGCGACGAGGTGGTGCTGCGCGGCCGGGTGTCGGAGTATTTCGACCAGACCCAGCTCTCCGGTGCCTCGCTGGTCCGCCGGCTCGACACCGGGCTCGACGTGAACACGGCCGTGACCGTGGACGACGCGGTCCCGCCGGCCGACGCGGCGGCGGCCGACCGGTTCTGGGAGCGGCACGAGGGGGCCCGGCTGCGGGTCCGCAGCGGCTCCGGCGTCACCGGCCCCCGGGACGTGTTCGGCTCCACCGCCGACTCCGAGGTATGGGTGGTGGACCGGGCGGATCCGCTGCTGAAGCGGGCCGACCCGTACGCCCGCCGGGTCTTCCGGGACACCCACCCGCTGGACGACGTGCCGGGGCAGCTCTTCGACAACGGCAACGGGCAGCGCATCCTGCTCGGCGGTGGCGGCGTGAAGGCCACCGCCGGTGACTCGACGGCGCTGCTCCCGCCGGCGCGTACCTTCGACACCCTCACCGCCGACGCGTTCGGCGCGGTGTCGTACGGCTTCAGCAAGTTCAGCGTGCAGCCGGAGTCGCTGGCCCTGACCGCCGGGGCGGACCCGGCGGCGAACAACCCGCCGCGTCCGGCGGACCGGGCCCGGGAGGTCGCGGTGGCGACCTACAACGTGGAGAACCTGTACGACTTCCGCGACGACCCGTTCGACGGCTGCGACTTCACCGGCAACGCGGGCTGCCCGGGGGTGTCCCCGCCGTTCGACTACGTGCCGGCGGGCGAGGCCGACTACCGGGAGCACCTGTCCGAGCTGGCCGCGCAGATCCGCACCGACCTGCACGCCCCGGATCTGATCCTGGTGCAGGAGGCCGAGGACCAGGACATCTGCTCGGTCTCCGGCAGCAGCCTGGTCTGCGGCACCACCGACAACGCCGACGGCGCGCCGGACACCCTCCAGGACTTGGCGCTGGCGATCCGGGCCGCCGGTGGTCCCGCCTACACGACGGCGTACGACCGCACCGGCGCGGACGCCCGGGGCATCACCTCGGCGTTCCTGTACCGCACCGACCGGTTGTCGCTGGCCGGGGCGAGCGCCACCGATCCGCTGCTGGGTTCCGCGCCCACGGTGCAGTACCGGTCGGCGGGGCTGGCGTCCAACGCGGACGTGCAGAACCCGAAGGCGCTCAACGCGGTGCTGCCGGCCGACACCGACACCTCGACCGGCAAGGACGGCAACAACGTCTTCACCCGGGCCCCGCAGCTGGGCAAGTTCGTGGTGAAGGCGACGCCCGGCGGGTCGGAGTCCTACCTGCTGTACGCGCTGAGCAACCACTACTCGTCGGGGCCGGACAGCCGGGTCGGGCAGCGCACCGAGCAGGCCGCGTACGGGGCCGCGATCGTCACCGCGATCGAGGCGGCCGACCCGGACGCCCGGGTGGTGTACGGCGGGGACCTGAACGTCTTCCCCCGCCCGGACGACCCGATCGCGACCGGCGCGAACCCGACCCCGTCGGACCAGCTCGGACCGCTCTACCGGGCCGGCCTGCGCAACCTCTGGGACGACCTGGTGGCCGACGTGCCGTCGGCGGCGTACTCGTACAGCTTCCAGGGGTCGGCGCAGACGTTGGACAACCTGTTCGTCAACGACGCGCTGCATGCCGACCTGGTGCAGATCCGGGCCGCGCACGTCAACGCGGACTGGCCGGCGGAGTTCACCGGGGACGGCACCCGGGGGGCCAGCGACCACGACCCGCAGGTGGCCCGGTTCCGCAGCCAGCCGTCGCTGCGGGTGGCCGACGCCACCGTGGTGGAGGGTGACCGGGGCACCAGCACGATGACGTTCCAGGTCACCGTGTCCCGTCCGCTGTCCCAGCCGACCACGCTCTGCGCCGCCACGGTGGGGCTGACGGCGACGGTCGTGCTGGACTTCGAGCCGTACGTCGGCTGCCGGACCCTGCCCGCCGGGCAGACCTCGCTGGCGTTCCCGGTGACCGTGCGTGGTGACCGCAAGCGGGAGGCGGACGAGAAGATCGCGTTCGCGGTGGCCGGTCCGCTGAACCTGCGGTTCGCCGACCTGCTGGCGACCGGCACCATCACCGACGACGACTGAGCATTCCGCACCTCCGACGGCCCGGGGGTCCGGGTTCCCGCCGGGCCGGCGGGGCGGCCCCGGTGGGGGCGCCCCACCCGGGGCGGCGGGGGCACGGTGGGGTACGTCGCC
>NZ_JBMDWU010000324.1:0-2772 GCF_048594385.1 Micromonospora sp.
GCGGGGCGGCGGGCCGCCGCCGGTTGCAGCACCCCCCCCCGGGGGCCCACGGGGCGGGGGCCCCCCCGTCGGGTCGTACCCGGTGTCAGCGCTTGGCTGCGGCCTTGCGGGCCGGTGCCTTCTTGGCTGGCGCCTTCTTCGCGGCGGTCGCCTTGGCGGCCGTGCTCTTGGCCGCGGTGGCCTTCTTGGCCGCCGGGGTGCGGGCGGTGGTCGACTTGGTCGCCGTGGCGGTCTTCTTGGCCGGTGTGGCCTTCTTGGTGGCCGCCTTGGTCGCGGCGGTGGCCTTGGTGGCGCTCGCCGTGGTGGTCTTGCGGGCTGCGGTCGCCGTCGTCTTCTTGGCGGCGGTCGCCTTCGCCCCGGTGGCCTTCGCCCCGGTCGCCTTGGTGCCGGTCGCCTTGGCTGCGGTCGCCTTGGTGCCGGTGGCCTTCGCGCCCGTGGCCTTGGTGCCGGTCGCCTTGGCTGCGGTGGCCTTCGCACCTGTCGCCTTGGCACCGGTGGCCTTGGTGGCCGCCGTGCTGGTGGTCTTCTTCGCCGGAGCGGCGGTCTTCGGCACCTTGCCGGTGGCCACCATCTCCTTGAAACCGGCGCCCGGCTTGAAGGCCGGGACGGATGTCTTCTTGACCTTCACCGCCTCACCGGTACGCGGGTTGCGCGCTGTTCGCGCCGCCCGGACACGCTTTTCGAACGATCCGAATCCGGTGATCGCCACTTTGTCGCCCTTGGTGACCGCCGCCTGGACCTCGGCGAGGACCGCGTCGAGCGCCGCCGTCGCCGACTTCCGGTCCCCCAGGCGAGCGGCGAGCGCCTCGATGAGCTCGGCCTTGTTCACGACTTCCTCCCGATTGTGCAACTGACTCGACGCGAGCCATTCTGCGCGCACCGTATGCCCTGTGCTGCCTGGACACAAACATTCGGTGGAAAAAAGCCCTTGTGTCGTAACGGATTCGCCCCCACCGGATGAACCGGTGGGGGCGAAAACGGTGCCGTGGCCCGGCGTACGGCTAGACCACGGCGGGGGTGAACGACGGTCGGCCGGCCTCGTACGCCTCAATGTCGGCGACGTGCCGCAGGGTGAGTCCAATGTCGTCGAGGCCCTCCATCAGCCGCCAGCGGCTGTGGTCGTCGAGCGGGAACGACCAGGTGGAATCCCCGACCCGGACCTCACGGGTGGTCAGGTCGACCGTCACCGCAGTGGTCGGATCGGCCTCCACGAGGTCCCAGATCTGCTCGACCGCGGTCAGTTCCAATTCGACCGGGAGGAGCCCTTCCTTGAGCGCGTTGCCCCGGAAGATGTCACCGAACCGGGGCGAGACGACCGCCTGGAAACCCCCGTCGCGCAGCGCCCACACAGCGTGCTCCCGGGACGACCCGGTGCCGAACTCCGGCCCCGCCACGAGGATGGTGGCCCCGGAATACGCCGGGTTGTTGAGCACGAATGCGGGATCGTCGCGCCAGGCCCGGAAGAGTCCGTCGGCGAAGCCGGTACGGGTCACCCGCTTGAGGTACACGGCCGGGATGATCTGATCGGTGTCCACATTGGATCGGCGCAGCGGCGCCGCGGTGCCGGTGTGGGTGGTGAACTTGTCCATCTCTCGGCTGCCCTTCTACAGATCGGCCGGGGCGGCGAGCCGGCCGGTCACGGCGGTGGCGGCGGCGACCGGCGGGGACACCAGGTGGGTACGCCCGCCCCGGCCCTGCCGGCCCTCGAAGTTGCGGTTGGAGGTCGAGGCCGAACGCTCGCCCGGCTTCAGCGTGTCCGGGTTCATGCCCAGGCACATCGAGCAGCCGGCGAACCGCCACTCCGCTCCGGCGTCGGCGAAGACCTTGTCCAGGCCCTCCGCCTCGGCGGCCTCCCGCACGGCGGCGGAGCCGGGCACCACCAGCATGCGTACCCCGTCGGCGACCCGGTGGCCGCGCAGCACGTCGGCGGCGGCCCGCAGGTCCTCCAGCCGGCCGTTGGTGCAGGATCCGACGAAGACCACGTCGACGGCGAGGTCGCGCAGCGGGGTGCCCGGGGTGAGGTCCATGTACTCCAGGGCCCGGCGCGCCGCGGTCCGCTCGGCGTCGGTGGTGAACTCCTCCGGGTCCGGCACGGCCGCGCCGAGCGGGGCACCCTGGCCGGGGTTGGTGCCCCAGGTGACGAACGGGGTGATCCGGCTCGCGTCCAGGGTCACCTCGGCGTCGAAGGTCGCGCCGTCGTCGGTGGGCAGCGTCCGCCAGTAGGCCAGCGCCGCGTCCCAGTCGGCCCCGGCCGGCGCGTGCGGCCGGCCCTTCAGGTACGCGAAGGTGGTCTCGTCCGGCGCGATCAGGCCCGCCTTGGCGCCCCACTCGATGGACATGTTCGCCACCGTCATCCGGCCCTCCATCGACAGCGCCCGGATCGCCTCGCCCCGGTACTCCACGATGTGGCCGCGTCCGCCGCCCGTGCCCACCTGCGCGATCAGCGCGAGGACCAGGTCCTTGGCGGTGACGCCGGGGCCGAGCTGACCGGTCACGTTGACCGCCATGGTCTTCGGGCGGGCCTGCGGCAGGGTCTGGGTGGCCAGGACGTGTTCGACCTCACTGGTGCCGATGCCGAAGGCCAGCGCCCCGAACGCGCCGTGGGTGGCGGTGTGCGAATCGCCACAGACGATCGTCATGCCGGGCTGGGTGACGCCCAACTGGGGGCCGATCACGTGCACGATGCCCTGGTTCTCGTCGCCCAGCGGGTGCAGCTTCACGCCGAACTCGGCGCAGTTGCGGCGCAGCGTCTCGATCTGCGTCCGGGAGGTG
>NZ_JBMDWU010000325.1:0-8352 GCF_048594385.1 Micromonospora sp.
GGGGGGGGGGGGGGGGGCCCGCGGGGCGCAAGGGCTCCCCGCGGGGGGCGGGGGGGGGGGGGGGGGGACGCGGCCCCCCCGCCCCCCCCACCGGTCCGTCACTCAGCCCCGGGCCGGTGCCGGTGCCGCCGCTGCCGGTGCGGCCTCGTCCTCGACCACCGCTGCGGCGAACTGCGCCTGGTAGAGCCGGTGGTACGCCCCCCGCGCGGCGAGCAGTTGCTGGTGGGTGCCCTGCTCGACGATCCGCCCGTTCTCCATCATCAGGATCAGGTGGGCGTCGCGGATGGTGGACAGCCGGTGCGCGATGACGAAACTGGTCCGGTCGGACCGCAGCGCCGCCATCGCCCGTTGCAGCAGCACCTCGGTGCGGGTGTCCACCGAGCTGGTCGCCTCGTCCAGGATCAGCAGCGACGGCTCCGCCAGGAACGCCCGCGCGATGGTGATGAGCTGCTTCTCACCGGCGCTGACGTTGCTGCCCTCCTCGTCGATGACGGTGTCGTACCCGTCGGGGAGGCTACGGACGAACCGGTCCACGAAGGTGGCCCGCGCGGCGGCGAGGATCTCCTCCTCGGTGGCGTCCGGCCGGCCGTAGGCGATGTTGTCCCGGATGGTGCCGCCGAACAGCCAGGTGTCCTGGAGCACCATGCCGATCCGGCCGCGCAGGTCGTCGCGGCGCAACGTGGTGATGTCCACCCCGTCGAGGGTGATCCGCCCGGAGTCCAGTTCGTAGAAGCGCATCACCAGGTTGACCAGGGTGGTCTTGCCGGCGCCGGTCGGGCCGACGATGGCCACGGTGTGACCGGGCTCGGCGACCAGGGACAGGTCGTCGATCAGCGGGGTCTGCGGGTCGTACCGGAAGGAGATGTTCTCGAACTCGACCCGCCCGTGCGGTTCGACGACCCGGGTCGGGGTGGCCGGGTCGGGGCTCTGCTCGTCGGCGTCGAGCACGGCGAAGACCCGCTCGGCGGAGGCCACCCCGGACTGGAGCAGGTTCGCCATCGAGGCGACCTGCGTCAGCGGCTGGGTGAACTGCCGCGAGTACTGGATGAACGCCTGCACGTCACCGAGGCTCATCGCCCCCGACGCCACCCGCAGCCCACCGACCACGGCGATCGCCACGTAGCTGAGGTTCCCGACGAACATCATCGCCGGCATGATGATCCCGGAGATGAACTGGGCACCGAAGCTGGCCCGGAACAGCTCCTCGTTCTTGGCACGGAAGCTGGCCTCCACCTCCGGGGAGCGCCCGAAGACCTTGACCAGCTCGTGGCCGGTGAACGCCTCCTCGATCTGGCCGTTCAGCTCGCCGGTGTGGGTCCACTGGGCGATGAACTTCTGCTGCGACCGCTTGGCGATCTGCTGCGTCACGATCACCGACAGCGGAACCGCGACCAGCGCGACCAGCGCCAGCAGCGGCGAGATCCAGAACATCATCGCCAGCACGCCGACCACGGTCAGCAGCGAGGTGAGCAGTTGGCTCAGCGTCTGCGACAGGGTCTGCGAGATGTTGTCGATGTCGTTGGTGACCCGGCTGAGCAGCTCGCCGCGTGGCTGCCTGTCGAAGTAGGGCAGCGGCAGCCGGTTGAGTTTCTCCTCCACCTCGGCGCGCAGCCGCAGCACGGTGGCCTGGACCACCCCGTTGAGCAGCCAACCCTGCCACCACATCAGCAGGCTGGCGGCCACGTAGAGGCCGAGGGCGAACAGCAGCGTCCGGCCGAGGGCGTCGAAGTCGATGCCCGCCCCGGGGACCACGTCCATCCGGGCGACCATGTCGGCGAGGTTGTCGTTGCCGGCGGCCCGCATCCCGGACACCGCCTGGTCGACGGTGGTGCCGGGGGGAAGCTGCCGGCCGATCACCCCGGCGAAGATGATGTCGGTGGCGTGGCCGAGGATCTTCGGCCCGATCACGCTGAACCCCACGCTGGTCACCGCCAGGGCGATGATGCCGGTCAGCGTCACCCGGTGCGGTCGCAGCCGGCCGAGCAGCCGGCGGGCCGACGGCCCGAAGTTCATCGACTTCTCCGCCGGCATGCCGGCGCTCATCCACGGCGGCCCACCGCCGCGCCGGCCGGCCGCCGGCAGCCGCTTCGGCGTGGTCTCCTCCGGGGCCTTCTTCTGCTCGGGTACGGCGGTCATGCCGGCACCCCCGCAGTCTGCTGCGACGCCACGATCTCGGCGTACGTCGGGCAGGTGTCGAGCAGCTCGTCGTGTCGGCCCATCCCGACCACGCCTCCGTCCTCCAACACGATGATCTGGTCGGCGTCGATGATCGTGGAGACCCGTTGGGCCACGATCACCACTGCCGCGTCGGCGGTGACCGGGCGCAGCGCGGCCCGCAACCGGGCGTCGGTGCCCAGGTCGAGCGCCGAGAACGAGTCGTCGAACAGGTAGATCTCCGGCTTACGGACGAGTGCCCGCGCGATGGCGAGGCGTTGCCGCTGCCCGCCGGAGACGTTCGTGCCGCCCTGCGCGATCGCCGCGTCGAGGCCACCGGGCATCTGGGCCACGAAGTCGCGGGCCTGGGCGATCTCCAACGCCGTCCACAGGTCCTCGTCGGTGGCGTCGGGATTGCCGTAGCGCAGGTTGCTCGCCACCGTGCCCGTGAACAGGTACGGCTTCTGCGGCACCAGGCCGATTCGCCGCCACAGCTCCTCCGGGGCCAGCTCGCGGACGTCGACCCCGTCGACCAGCACGGTGCCGGCGGTCGGGTCGACCAGCCGGGGGATCAGGGTCAGCAGGGTGGTCTTGCCGGCGCCGGTCGACCCGATCACGGCGGTGGTCCGCCCCGGGGTGGCACGGAACGAGATGTCGTGCAGCACCGGCGCGCTGGCCCCCGGGTACTGGAAGGCCACGCCGCGCAGCTCCAGCTCACCGTGGCCCTCGACCCGGGTGACCGGGTTGGCCGCCGGGACCACCGAGGACTCGGTGTCCAGCACCTCGGTGACGCGTTCGGCGCAGACCGCCGCGCGCGGCACCATCATCAGCATGAA
This sequence comes from Micromonospora sp., assembly GCF_048594385.1. NCBI lineage: Bacteria > Bacillati > Actinomycetota > Actinomycetes > Micromonosporales > Micromonosporaceae > Micromonospora > Micromonospora sp. The sequence goes on from NZ_JBMDWU010000325.1 coordinate 2,991, forward strand.
GGTGGCCATCATGACGGCCATCAGGATCTGCATCAGGTACGCCAGGAAGGCGGTGAGCGCGCCGATCTGGATCTGCCCGGAGTCGACCCGCTGGGCGCCGAACCACAGTACGGCGACGCTGGAGACGTTGAGCACCAGCATCACCACCGGGAAGATCAGCGCCATCAGTCGGCCGACCCGCAGGGCGGTGGCGGTCAGGTCGGCGTTGGCCACCCCGAACCGCTGCGTCTCGTACGGCTCCCGGACGAACGCCCGGACCACCCGGATGCCGGTGATCTGCTCGCGGAGCACCCGGTTGACCGTGTCGATGCGGGTCTGCATGAGCCGGAAACCGGGCACCATCTGGCGGATGACCAGGCCGAGCGCGACGGCGAGCACCGGCACGCTGACCAGCATCAGCCAGGACAGGCCGATGTCCTCCCGCAGCGCCATCACCACCCCGCCGACGCTCATGATCGGCGCGGCGACCAGCATGGTGCAGCTCATCAGCACGAGCATCTGCACCTGCTGCACGTCGTTGGTGTTGCGGGTGATCAGCGAGGGCGCGCCGAAGCGGGCCACCTCGCGGGCGGAGAACCGGTTGACCTGCCCGAAGATCGCCGCCCGGACGTCCCGGCCGAAGGCCATCGCGGTCCGCGCGCCGAAGTAGACCGCCGTCACCGCGCAGGCGATCTGGACCAGGCTGACCAGCAGCATCCAACCGCCGGTACGGATGATGTAGTCGGTGTCGCCCCGGGCCACCCCCAGGTCGATGATGTCGGCGTTGAGGCTCGGCAGGTAGAGCGAGGCCATCGTGCCGACGAACGTGAGCAGCACCACCGCGCCCAGTGGCCGGTGGTAGGGCCGCAGGTAGCGGCGTAACAGACTGATCAGCACGGATGGCTCCCGGGCCTCGGGTGGTCGGTCGTGTCCTGGTGCTGTGTTGACAACCTCTTGTCCTCCCCGTCGGACATGGTCGTGATGACCTCGATCAGGAAATCCCGGATCACCTCGCGTCGGGCCGGGTCGGCGTCGACGGAGGTGAGCGGGGTGTCGGTGCGCATCCGGTCGACCAGGGAGCGGATGTGTTCCCGCCCCTTGTCGGTCAGCGCCAGTCGTACGCTGCGCCGGTCGGCCTCGTCGCGGCGACGCTCGACGAAGCCGTCCCGTTCGAGGGTGTCGACGATCCCGGTGAGGGTGGCGGGCCGGACGAAGCAGCGGTCGGCGACGTCCCGGTGGGTGGCGTCGTCGAGGTGGTTCAGGGTGAACAGCACCCGCATCCCGGCCGGGGTGAGGCCGTGGTGTTCGGCCAGGTAACGACCCCAGTGCTGGTCGACGAGGTGGCCGGCGACCGACAGCAGTCGCCCGAGCGGGACGTCATGGAGCACGGCGGGGAAGACGATGAGTGGTTCCCTCTGCACGTTGAGTATGTTAGCCCCCAAACCGTCAGGGGCCAAACAGAATGGTCAGAGCGGTGCCGACGTACAGGATCTGCATCGCCGTACGCGTGCCCAGCGGGGTGACCGGGCGGCCCGCCAGCGTCAGGCGTCGCCGGGCCGCCGAGACGTTCGCGGGGAACATCGCGACCATCAGCAGCGCCAATCCGGCGGCGCTCGGACGGGCGGTGGCCGGGATCAGCAACCCGACCGCGCCGGCCAGTTCCAGCACCCCGGTGACGGTGACCAGCATGGCGGGCCGGGGCAGCCGGGGCGGGACCATGGCGATCAGATCCTCCCGACGGGGTGCCACGAAGTGGGCGAAACCGGTCATGACGAACAGCAGTGCCAGCCCGACACGGAGGGCGGGGTGCCAGCCGTCGAGCGCGTCCATGCCGGCCAGTCCGGCCAGGCGCGCGACGGCGGCTCCGACGAGCAGAGCGATAAACGGAACCATGGATGCCTCCTCGGTGGCAAATCTTTATGCTGACAAGATTTGATCGCCGATGGTCTTCTTGTCAATGCAAAGTTATCCTGGTGTCATGACCGTCACCCGGCCCTACCACCACGGCGACCTGCGCCGCGTCCTGCTCCAGGCGGCGGTGACGGCGATCGAGGAAGCCGGGCCGGCGGCCCTGAGCCTGCGCGACCTCGCCCGTCGCACCGGCGTCTCCCACGCCGCCCCGACCCACCACTTCGGCGACAAGGCGGGACTGCTCACCGCTCTCGCCGTCGAGGGGTTCGACCTGCTCGCCGCCGCCCTGACCGCAGCCGGCGACGACCTGCTCGACGTGGGCGTGGCGTACGTGGACTTCGCCGTCCGTCACCGGGCGCACTTCGAGGTGATGTTCCGACCCGACCTCTACCGGGCCGACGCCCCCGAGGTCCGGGCCGCCCGGGAACGGTCCGGCGCGGCGCTGCACACCGGCGTGGCGACCCTGCCGCCGGACCGGGCCGAGCCGGGCGAGGCGCGCACGGACGCGCTGGCCGCCTGGTCGATCGTGCACGGCTTCGCCACCCTGTGGCTCTCCGGCGCACTACCCCCCGACGTCGAGGCCGACCCCCGCACCGCCGCCCGCACCGTCATCCGCCGCCTCTTCCCCCCACCCTGACCTCCTCCCGAGCCCCGCGTCTCGCCTCACGCCCCCGCCCCCCACGCCCCGCCTCCCTCGCCCCGGTGATCAAGAGATTGGCGTCAGATCACCGCTCCGAGTTGACGCAAACCTCTTGATCACCGGGGCCGGTGGGATGGTCGGTGCGGTGATCAAGGGCGGGGCGGGGGTGACGCAAACTTCTTGATCACCAGGGTCAGGCCGGGGCGAGGCAGAGACCGGGACGGGGGCCAGACAGGGGGCAGGAGAGGGGGCAGGGGGAGTTACCAGCTGGTGGGGAGGGGCATGCCTTCGGTGTAGCCGGCGTGACTCTGGACGCCGACCAGGGCGCGCTCGTGGAACTCGTCCAGGGTGCGGGCGCCGGCGTAGGTGCAGGCGCTGCGTACCCCGGAGACGATCTCGTCGATCAGGTCCTCGACGCCGGGGCGGGCCGGGTCCAGGTACATCCGGGCGGTGGAGATGCCCTCCTCGAAGATCGCCTTCCGGGCCCGGTCGAAGGCGCTGTCCTCGGCGGTCCGGGCGCTGACCGCACGGGACGAGGCCATCCCGAAGCTCTCCTTGTAGCGTCGGCCGTCCGGCTCGGTGTAGAGGTCACCGGGCGACTCGTAGGTGCCGGCGAACCAGGAGCCCACCATCACGTTGGACGCCCCGGCGGCCAGCGCCAGCGCCACGTCCCGGGGGTGGCGCACCCCGCCGTCGGCCCAGACGTGCCGGCCGAGGGCGCGGGCCGCCGCCGCGCAGTCCAGCACGGCGGAGAACTGGGGCCGGCCGACCCCGGTCATCATCCGGGTGGTGCACATCGCGCCCGGCCCCACCCCGACCTTGATGATGTCCGCGCCCGCCTCGACCAGGTCGCGTACTCCCTCGGCGGTGACCACGTTGCCGGCCGCCACCGGGACCGGGGGGTCGAGCTTGCGGACCGCCCGCAACGCGGACATCATCCGTTCCTGGTGCCCGTGCGCGGTGTCCACCACCAGGGTGTCGACCCCCGCCGCGAGCAGCGCCTCGGCCTTGCCGGTGACGTCACCGTTGATGCCGACCGCCGCCGCGATCCGCAGCCGCCCCCGGTCGTCGACGGCCGGCTTGTAGAGGGTGGCGCGTAGCGCACCCTGCCGGGTGAGCACCCCGACCAGGCGGCCGTCGTCGTCGACCACCGGGGCCAGTCGCCGTCGTCCCGCGTTGAGCCGCTCGAATCCGGTACGCGGGTCCGCGTCGGCCGGCACCGTGTGCAGCTCGGTCGACATCACGTGCTGGAGTTGGGCGAACCGGTCCACCTCGTGGGTGTCCGCCTCGGTGACCACTCCCACCGGCCGGCCGGCCTCGTCGACCACCACCACCGCGCCGTGCGACTTCTTGGGCAGCAGGTGGATGGCGTCGCCGACGGTGTCGGTCGGGCCGAGCGTGATCGGGGTGTCGTGCACCAGGTGCCGCTGCTTGACCCACTCGACCACGGTGGCGACCACCTCGATCGGGATGTCCTGCGGGATGACCGCGATCGCGCCGCGCCGGGCCACCGTCTCGGCCATCCGCCGGCCGGCCACCGCCGTCATGTTCGCCACCACCAGCGGGATGGTGGTGCCGGTGCCGTCACCGGTGGACAGGTCGACGTCGAGCCGCGAACCGACCTCGGACCGGGCCGGGGCCATGAAGACGTCGTTGTAGGTCAGGTCGTGCGCGGGCACCGCGCCATGAAGGAACCTCACCCCGCCATCATTCCCGCTTCCGGCCCGTCCCGCCGCCGTCGGTGGCTCACACCACCCTGCCCATGCGGGGGTCGTACGGCTCAGGAGATGGTGCAGATCGCCGCGCCGGCGGTGAGCACCGCACCGACCTCGGCGGCGAGCCCGGCGACCGTGCCCGCCTTGTGCGCGTGCAACGGCTGTTCCATCTTCATCGCCTCCAGGACGACGACCAGGTCCCCCTCGGCGACGGTGTCCCCGTCCGCGACGGCGATCTTGACGATGGTGCCCTGCATGGGGGAGGTGAGGGCGTCGCCGCTGACCGCCGTACCCGTGCCGGTGCCGCCACCCCGGCGGGCCGGCCTGCGGGCGGCGGGGGCGGCGGTGGTCGTACCCCCGGTGAGGCCGGCGGGGAGGGTGACCTCCAGCCGCTTGCCGCCCACCTCGACCACGACGGTCTCGCGTGCCGTCGCCGCCTCGGCGGGGCCGGCGGTCGGGGTGAACGCCGGGACGGTGTTGTCGAACTCGGTCTCGATCCACCGGGTGTGCACGGTGAACGGCTCGCTGGTGAACGCCGGGTCGCGGACGACGAGGCGGTGGAACGGCAGCGCGGTGGCCATCCCCTCGACGACCATCTCGTCGAGCACCCGGCGAGCCCGTTCGATCGCCTCGGCGCGGGTCTCGCCGGTGACGATCACCTTGGCCAGCAGCGAGTCGAAGTTGCCGCCGATCACGTCGCCCGCGCCCACCCCGGTGTCGACCCGGACGCCGGGGCCGGTGGGCAGGCGCAGCGCGGTGATGGTGCCGGGGGCGGGCAGGAAGTTGCGGCCCGGGTCCTCGCCGTTGATCCGGAACTCGATGGCGTGCCCGCGCGGGGTCGGGTCCGCGGTGAACCGCAGCTTCTCGCCGTCGGCGATCCGGAACTGCTCGCGGACCAGGTCGACGCCGGCGGTCTCCTCGGTGACCGGGTGTTCCACCTGCAGCCGGGTGTTGACCTCCAGGAAGGAGATGGTGCCGTCCGCGCCGACCAGGTACTCCACCGTGCCCGCGCCGTGGTAGCCGGCCTCCCGGCAGATCGCCTTGGCGCTGTCGTGGATCTGGCGGCGCTGCGCGTCGGTGAGGAACGGCGCGGGGGCCTCCTCGACCAGCTTCTGGT
>NZ_JBMDWU010000326.1:0-7938 GCF_048594385.1 Micromonospora sp.
GACCAGCACGGCCGTGTCGTCGTCGAGCACCAGCGGGACGAGGACCTCGAAGCCGACCCTGCTCTCCACCGTCCGGCCCCGGACCAGGATGACGTTCGTGGCGTCGTACCGGCCGGTGGCGGTGACCCGGCTCCACTCGGCCTGCGCGGCGGGGGCCGCGCCGACGGTGCCCGCGCCGCCGGTGGGGGCCGGCAGCGTCGACCGCAGCGGCGCGGGGGTGCCGGCGGTGCCGGCGTCGATCCGCTCGTTGACGGCGGTACGTTCCCGGTAGCGGTCCAGCTGCCAGTTGCCGAGCAGCACCATGACGGCGGCGGCGACCAGGGTCAGCGCGAGGATGCCCAGCCAGCGTGGGGTCAGCAGGAACCGGTACACAGCACGAGGCTACCCGTATGACCGACGCCACCCTGCGCGACGGCCCGGCACCGGCCCGTACGGTGTGCGGATCGGCGGTCTCCACCTGTCGCCAGGGGCGGGTATGGTCACGCCTGCGGATCGCCGCCGGTGTTCCTCCCGGCCGTCCGCGAGCCACCGCCCGTCGCCACCGAGGAGTCGATGATGACCGCCGTGCCGCGCCTCGTGTTCAGCGCGCCGTCCTCCGGTCACGGCACCAACGCGCTGTCCGTCGGTCTGCTCGCCGCGCTCGCCGAACGGGGGCTCGACGTCGCCGGGTTCAAGGTCGGTCCGGACCACGTCGACGCCGCCTACCTCGGCCTGGCCGCCGGCCGCCCCGGCCGTACCCTCGACCCCCGGCTGATCGGTGGCGACCGGCTCGGGCCCCTCTTCGCGTACGGCGCGCAGGGTGCCGCGTTGGCCCTGGTCCAGGGCACCATGGGGCTGTACGACTCGGTCGGGGGCCGCCCCGAGGCGGAGTCCACGGCCGCCGTGGCGACCGCGCTGCGCAGCCCCGTCGTGCTGGTGATCGACGTGGCGGCGATGGGCCAGTCGGTGGCCGCCCTGGTGCACGGATTCCGCTCGTACGACGAGCAGCTCTGGTTGGGTGGGGTGATCCTCACCCAGGTCGCCTCCGGCCGGCACGAGGCCATGCTCCGGGAGGCGCTCGACGACGTCGGGATGCCCGTCTACGGGGCGTTGCGCCGGCACGAACTGCCCCCGGTGCTGCCCGCCCGCCGGCACGGCGTGGCACCGGTCCTCGGTCGCGACGCCGAGGCGTCCCGGGCGGTGCGCCGGCTCGGCGAGGCGGTCGCCGGGACGGTCGACCTGGAACGCCTGCTCGGGTTGGCCCGTTCCGCCCCGGCGCTGTCCGTCCCGGCCTGGTCGCCGGTGTCCGACGCCCCGGTGTCCGACGCGCCGGTGGTGGCGCTCGCCGGCGGCCCCGGCGGCAGCTACAGCCACCCGGAGACCGCCGAGCTGCTGCGGGCCGCCGGGGCCCAGGTGGTCACCGTCGACCCGCTGCGCGACGAGGCGCTGCCCGCCGGCACCCGCGCGCTGGTCGTCGGGGGCGCACTGCCCGAGTCGTACGCGCGGGACCTGTCGGCCAACCGGCGGCTCTGCATCGCGGTGGCCGAGCTGGCCCGCACCGGCCGTCCGGTGATCGCCGAGGGCACCGGCCTGCTGTGGCTGGCCCGGGAGCTGGACGGGCTGCCGATGTGCGGGGTGCTGGACGCGATCGGCGTGAGCCGGGACGGTCTGGTGGTCGGTTACCGGGAGGCGACCGCCCTGTCCGACAGCGCGGTCGCCCGTACCGGTGCGACGGTGGTGGGCTACAAGCAGCACGGCGCGGTGCTCACCCCCCGGGCCGGGCAGCGGGCCGCCTGGGGTTGGGAGGGCGGCACGCCCGAGGGCTTCGTCTGGCGGGGCGTGCACGCCTCCCAGCTCGGCCTGCACTGGGCGGCGTACCCGGAGATCGCGACCCGGCTGGTGACGGCGGCGGCGCTGCCCTCGCCGGTCGAGGGCGTCGCCGCGCCGGCCTGACCGGCCCCGGGTGACCGGCCCGGCGGCCACCGGCCCCGCGTCAGCCGACGATGGCGTCCGACGGTGGGGTGAACTGGCGGGTCGGGGTGCCCTTGAGGCCGTCGCGCAGGGTCTGGGCGACCGCGTTGACCGGGACCTGGGACTGCCCGTCACCGACGGCGTTGAAGGGGTTGTCCGGGTCGGCGATGAAGCTCGCCGCCGCCAGTTCCGGGGTGTAGCCGACGAACCAGGCCGACCGGGTGCTGTCCGTGGTGCCGGTCTTGCCGGCGACCGGGCGGCCCACCGTGCCCCGGACGCTGTCCGCCGTCGACCAGCCGCCGCAGCTTCCCTTGGCCGGGGTGTCGCCGGTGGGGCAGCGGGCGGCGTCGGTGGCGGCCCGCGCCGCGTCGGCGTTCACCACCTGCCGGCAACGGGGCTTGGCGACCTCCCGTTCGATGCCACCGGCGGTCCTGTACGTGGCCGGGGTCCCGTCCCGGTTGGTGATCGAGTTGACCGGCATCGCCTCGCAGTACCGCCCGTCGGCGGCGATCGCGGCGTACGCGTTGGCCATCTCCAGCGGGGTGGCGTCGGAGACGCCCAGGGTGAACGCGCCCCACTTCTTCGCCTTCGCGGGTGACGCCTGCTCCTTGTCGACGTCGGTACGCCAGCGCAGGCCCAGCTGCTCGGCGAGGTGCACCCCCCGGTCCGCGCCGATCTTCTCCTCCAGTTGGACGAAGTAGGTGTTCACCGACTTGCCGAACCCGGACCACATGGTCTGCCGGCCGGTCATCGCCCCGCTGGCGTTGGACGGCGCCCACCCGTCGTAGACGGCCGACATGTACCGGTACGGCGAGTCGAACGCGGTGGACAGCGGCATCCCGGCGTCCAGGGCGGCCAGCATCGGGAACATCTTGAACGTCGAGCCGGCCTGGTAGCCCGGGAGGGTGCCGCCGCCGAGCAGCGGGGCGACCGTGTTCGGGTAGTTCGCCTTCATCTTCGGATCGGCCTCGGGGTTCGAGCTGGGTCCGTTCTCGCTGACGTCCAGGGAGTACGTCCGGTTCACCGCCATCGCCTTGATCCGTCCGGTGCCCGGTTCGGCGACCACGATCCCGTTGGCGAAGGGACTGTCGACGCGGTCCTTCGCACCGACGTTCTTCTCGGCGGCGGCCTGCACCTTGGGGTCGAGGCTCAGCACGATCCGGTAGCCGCCCCGGCGCAGCTTGTCCATCCGCTCCAGCCGGTTCTCCCCGAACGCGGGCTGCGCGCTCCACCAGTTCTTCACGTAGTCGCAGGCGAAGCCCCAGGTGTTGTACTTGTTGGGGATCGCGGCGCAGTCGTTGGCGGGGGTGGTGGGCCGGGTCCGGATGGGTTCGCTCTTGGCCACCGCGGCGGCGTCCGGGGACAGGTAGCCGAGTTGGGTCATCTTGTCGAGCACGTAGTTGCGCCGGCCGGTGGCCTCCTTCTGGTCCGAGCTGAGCGGGTCGTACTCGGAGGGGGACTTGACCAGGCCGGCGAGGGTGGCCGCCTCGACCGGGGTGAGCGTGGCCGGGGTCTTGGAGAAGAAGATCTGCGCCGCGGCGTAGATGCCGTACGCCCGGTGACCGAAGTACGCCGAGTTGAGGTAACGCTCCAGGATCTGGTCCTTGGTCAGCTCCTTCTCGATGTCCAGCGCCATCCGCATCTCCTTGACCTTGCGCAGGCTGGTCTGCTGGATGGCCTCCTGGACCTCCTGCGGCGTCTGCGCGCTGTCCCGCAGCGCCATCCGGACGTACTGCATGGTCAGGGTGGAGGCGCCCTGGGAGACGCCGCTGGAACGGGTGTTGGCCACGAAGGCGCGGGCGACGCCCTTCGGGTCGACGCCCCGGTGCTGGTAGAAGCGGTTGTCTTCGGCGGCGACGATGGCCTGCTGGATGTTCGGCGACATGTCCGACAACTTGGTGTACTGCCGGTACTCCTCGTAGAACATCGTCAGGATCGTCGTGCCGTCTGGTGCGTAGAGGTAGGACGTCTCGGCGGGCAGGGCGGTGCGCAGGATGTTCGTCTTGTGCTCCACGGCGTGCGCGGTGGCCTTGGCGCCCAGGCCGGTCACGGCGGCCAGCGGGTACGCCACGGCGGCGAGCACGATGCCGGCGATCAGCCCGGCACGCAGGAGAGGAACGGAACGACCAGCGGCAGCAAGGGGTCGATTACTCACGTGGTCAAGTTATGACATTTCCGATTCGTCCATGAGAAGAATTCATGAACGCTCGGGCGTTCCCCGGCCGGGACCGGCGGCCGTGGGTGAAGCGTCCGGTGTGCCGTGATGTGGACCACCTCGGGATCGACTGTCCTCTGCGCCGGCTTCCCGGCAGGATCGCGGACATGCATGGGCAACTGACCGGCGTCGAGCCGTCGACCGGCCCGGGAGCCGCCGCCGCGCCGGCGACCGCACCCGGGGCGACCGACGACGCCGAACCGGATCTCGCCCACCACGGGGACGCCGAGGCCACCCCCGGCCTGGTCGACCTGGCCGTCAACGTCCGCCGCGACCCGATGCCGGACTGGCTGGCCGACCCGCTCACCGCCGCCCTCGCCGACCTGGCCGGCTACCCCGACCCCCGGCCGGCCCGCGCCGCCGTCGCCGCCCGGCACCTCCGCCCGGAGGCGGAGGTGCTGCTCACCGCCGGTGCCGCCGAGGGCTTCGTGCTGCTCGCCCGCGCCCTGGCCGGGGTACGCCGCCCGGTGGTGGTGCACCCGCAGTTCACCGAACCGGAGGCCGCGCTGCGGGCCGCCGGCCACCGGGTCGAACGACTCCTGCTCGACCCGGACGACGACTTCCGGCTCGACCCCGCGCGGGTGCCGGCCGACGCCGACCTGGTCATGATCGGCAACCCGACCAACCCGACCTCGGTGCTGCACCCCGCCGCCGACCTGGCCGCCCTGGCCCGGCCGGGCCGGGTGCTCGTCGTCGACGAGGCGTTCGCCGACACCACAGGCGTCCCCGGCGTCGACGGCGAGCCCGAGTCGCTCGCCGCCCGCCGGGACCTGCCCGGCCTGGTGGTGGTGCGCAGCCTCACCAAGACCTGGGGACTGGCCGGGCTGCGGATCGGCTACCTGCTCGGCGAGGCCGCCCTCCTGGAGCGGCTGGCCGCCGCCCAGCCGCTGTGGGCCGTGGCCACCCCGGCGCGGGCCGCCGCCACCGCCGTCGCGTCACCGACCGGCGTCGCCGCCGAGCGCGCCATCGCCGCCCGGCTCGCCGCCGACCGCGACCACCTGGTGCGCCGCCTGTCGGCCCTGCCCGGGGTACGCGTCGCGGGCCGCCCGGCCAGCGCCTTCGTCCTGGTCCACCGGCCCGGCGCCGACCGGGTACGCCAGGCGTTGCGCGACCGGGGCTGGGCCGTACGACGTGGCGACACCTTCCCCGGGCTCGGGCCGGACTGGCTGCGGATCGCCGTCCGCGACCCGGCCACCACGGACGCGTTCATCGAGGTAATGGCGGAGATCCTGGAGGCATGATGCTGGAGACGACGATCGCGGAGATCGGTCCGCCCGACCCGATGGCGATGACGGCCGCCCGGGACCTCCAGGCCCGGCTGACCAAGCCGGCCGGCTCGCTTGGCGCGCTGGAGGAACTGTCCGTACGCCTGGCCGGCCTGGCCGGGGCCTGCCCGCCGCCGCTGCCCGAACCGGCGGCGGTGGCGATCTTCGCCGGTGACCACGGCGTGCACGCCCAGCGGGTCACCCCGTGGCCGCAGGAGGTGACCGCCCAGATGATCGGGAACTTCCTGGCCGGCGGGGCGGTCGTCAACGCGTTCGCCCGGCAGGCCGGCGCCTCGGTCACCGTGGTCGACGTCGGCGTGGCCGCGCCGCTGCCGTTCCCGCCCGCCGACGCCGCGCCCACCACCGCGTCCACCGACGCCCTGTCCGCCGAAGCCCTCTCCACCGAAGCCCCGTCCGACGACGCCGTGCCCGCCCCGACCGGCACCAGCCTGGCACCGCCGCGCCTGCTCGACGCGAACGTGCGGCGCGGCACCCGGGACATGACGGTCACCGCCGCACTCACCCGGGACGAGGCGCGGGCTGCGGTCGAGACCGGCATCCGGGTCGCCGGCGAGCTGATCGACGCCGGGGCGGGTGTGCTGCTCACCGGCGACATGGGGATCGCCAACACCACGCCGGCCGCCGCGCTGGTCGCCGCGTTCACCGGGGTCGACCCGGAGGCGGCCACCGGCCGGGGCACCGGGGTGGACGACGAGACGTACCGGCACAAGGTCGACGTGGTGCGCACGGCGCTGGACCGGCACCGCCCCGACCCGGCCGATCCGCTGGGGGTGCTGGCCGCCGTCGGTGGCCTGGAGCACGCGGCGCTGGCCGGCCTGATCCTCGGCGCGGCGGCCCGCCGGGTGCCGGTGCTGCTCGACGGGGTGATCGCGGTCAGCGCGGCGCTGGCCGCCGCCGCCCTCGCCCCCGACGCGGTCGGTGCGATGGTCGCCGGGCACCGCTCCGTCGAGCCGGGTGCCACCGTGGCGCTGCGGCACCTCGGCCTCGACCCGCTCGTCGACCTCGGCCTGCGCCTCGGCGAGGGCACCGGGGCGCTGCTGGCCCTGCCGGTGGTTGTCGGCGCGGTCCGGGTGCTGCACGAGGTGGCCACCTTCGACGCGGCGGGGGTCTCCGAGAAGTGAGCACCAGCCCGTACCCTCTCGGACTGCGGCTCGCCGGACGGCGGGTGGTCGTGGTGGGCGGCGGCGCCGTGGCCAGCCGGCGGGTGCCCGCCCTGCTGGACGCCGGTGCCGACGTGCTGCTGGTCGCCCCCGAGGTGACCCCCGCGCTACGCGCGCACGTCGACGCCGGACGGCTGCACTGGCGACCCCGTCGGTTCGCCCCCGACGACCTCGACGGGGCGTGGCTGGTCCAGGTCGCGGTGGACGATCCGCTCGCCGCCGCCTCGGTCAGCGCCGTCGCCGCCGAACGGCGGATCTTCTGCGTCCGGGCCGACGACCGGACGGCGGCCACCGCGTGGACCCCGGCGGTGACCCGGCACGGGCCGGTGACCGTGGCCGTGCGGGGCGGGGGAGACCCGAAACGGGCGATGGGTGTCCGGGACGCCGTCCGGGAGCTGCTCGCCGCCCGGACGGGCCCGCTCGTCGACCCGGGGGAGGTCGACCCGGGCGAACCGGTGGCGGACGCGCCCCTCGCGGGCCCGCCGGAGCCGACGCCGGCCGGGGCCGGCGACGCCGCGACCCGTGCGGGTGGCCCGGTCGGTCGGGTGTCGCTGGTCGGCGCGGGGCCGGGCGACCCGGAGTTGATCACGGTGAAGGGGTGGCGGCTGCTCACCGAGGCGGCGGTGGTGGTCGCCGACCGGCTGGTGCCCGGGTTGCTCCTGGACGAGCTGCGCCCCGACGTCGAGCTGGTCGACGCCGCGAAGATCCCCTACGGGCCGTCCCGCGCCCAGGAGGAGATCAACCGGATCCTGGTCGACCGGGCGCTCGCCGGCAAGGTCGTGGTACGCCTCAAGGGTGGCGATCCGGACGTCTTCGGGCGTGGCGGGGAGGAGTTGCTGGCCTGCGCGGCGGCCGGCGTACCGGTGACCGTGGTGCCCGGGGTGACCAGCGCCGTGGCCGTGCCGGCGTCGGCCGGTGTCCCGGTCACCCACCGGGCGGTGGCCCACGAGTTCACCGTGGTCTCCGGCCACGTCGCCCCGGACTCGCCGGTCTCCCTGGTGCGCTGGGAGGCCCTGGCCGGCCTGCGGGGCACCCTGGTGGTGCTGATGGGGCTCAAGAACCTGGCCGCCATCGCCGACACCCTGACCCGGCACGGCCGGGACGCGGTCACCCCGGTCGCGGTGATCCAGGAGGGCACCACGGGTGGTCAGCGCAGCCTGCGGTCGACGCTCGGCGCGGTGGCGGCCGACGTGGTCGCGGCGGGGCTGCGGCCCCCGGCCATCGTGGTGATCGGCGACGTGGTCGACGCCCTGACGCCCTCACCTTGATCCACCCTTGTGGGCCGATGTAGCGATATCCCGTGTCGCGGATGCCGCTACATCGGCCC